>CAUYZA010000136.1:0-7903 GCA_963577225.1 Dehalococcoidia bacterium
AGGTGTTGTAGGGGGCGAAGCCATAGATCGAACGGTTGCCGACGTTCTGTGGGACTTCCCCGTTGAGCGCGTACTGCATGAAGGCCGGCGCCAGCATCGACGAAGCGGTCTCGGCCTGGGGGATCTCGACCAGCTGGCCTTCGCCGGTGCGGCGGCGATGGCGCAGGGCGGCCATGACGGCGAAGGCGCCGTGCGCGCCGGCCATGTAGTCGCCGGAGAAGATGGCCGTGGTGTGGGAGGGATCGAGGTCGCGGTAGCCACGCAGGAGCGTGTGGCCCATCACGCTTTCGAGATGGACGCCGAGCGTGCGAGCTTCGCGGTAGGGGCCGCTGAGGCCGTAGCCGGGCGCGCGCACCATGATGATGTCCTCGCGCGCGGCACGCAGCCATTCGTAGCCAAAGCCGAGCTTCTCGATCGTGTCGACGGCGTTGTTCTCGAGGAAGACATCGGATTCGGCGACGAGGCGTCGCAGCAGCTCCTTGCCTTCGGGGGTGAGGATGTCGATCGTGACGCTGTGCTTGTTGCGGTAGAGCTGAACGAAGGTGGGGCAATAGTTCCAGGGCCGGGGTCCGGGCTCGCTGTTGGGGTAGCCCGTGGCCCAGGCCAGATCACCCGCCATGAAGGCGGCAGGCGGGCGAGCGATGCCACCGCGGGTCATGGGCTGAAAGATGTGGACGTTTTCAACCTTGATCACCTCGGCGCCGAGGTCGGCCAGGAGGAGCGAGGCGAAGGTGCCGGCCCAAACGACGGTGAAGTCGAGCACGCGGACGCCTTCGAGCGGCTTCGCTCGCGTCGTTTGGGGGCTCAAGAGGAGGCCCCCTCGTGCGTGCTGATGGCGCCGGACTCGGCCAGGCGGGCGAGGCGTTCGTCGTCGATCCCGATCTCGGCGAGCACCTCGGTAGTGTGCTCGCCCAGCAAGGGGGCGGGTCGGCGCAACTCCCAGGGCGAGCCGTTCATGACGATGGGGCGGCCGGGCAGTTCAAACTGACCCATCTCGGCGTGGTCGACGTTCTGCCAGAAGCCGCGCTCGCGGAAATGCGGGTCGGCAAAGAGCTCGTCGATCGTGAAGAGCGGCCCACAGAGCACCTTGAACTGACGCGCCTCCGCCCAGATTTCGCGCTTGCTGCGCTCGATGCACCAGCCGAGGAAGTTGGCGTTGAACTCATCGACCACGTCCGGCAGGCGGTTCGTGATGGGGTCGGTGAACTTGGGGTCGTCGATCCAGTCGGGGTTGCCCAGCATCTGTGCGACGCGGGGCATGTTGTTGGAGGCCGAGGTGAACTCGACGTAGCCGTCTGCGCAGGGGTAGACGCCGGTGAGGATGCCTGAGGCGGGTCCTGGCGCGCGCAAGGTGAGACGCCCGGAGAACTGGTGACCGATCGCGGTCGCGTGCCGTCGGTCGACGCCGTTGAACTGCGCGTCGGCCATGGAGAAGTCGACCTGCTGGCCAATGCCTTGCAGCTCGGTCACGGTGAGCGCGGCCATGATCGCCGTGGCGGCTGCGGCACCGCACTCGGCCAGGGCGGCGGTGCCGTACATCTTGGTCGGTTCGCGGTCCTGGACGCCCATCGAGTACATCTCACCGGCGAAGCCGTAGAGCACGCCATCCGCGATCTTGAAGTCGCGGTAGGGGCTGTCCTGGCCGAAGGGCGTGATCGAGATGAGGGCGATCTCGGGCTTGCGCGCGTGGATGAAGTCCCAACCGATTCCGATCCGGTCGAGTGCGCCGGGGCGGAAGCTTTCGACGACGATATCGGCCTTGTCGATCAGCGCGGCGACGAGGTCGCGCGTCGAGGCCTGCTTCAGGTCGAGCACGACGGAGCGCTTGTTGGTGTTGAGGTAGAAGAAGCTGCCGCTCTTCTCGATGTGCTGATCGTTGTCCTTGAACGGGCCGACGGAACGGGCGGGGTCGCCGCTGGGGCGCTCGATCTTGACCACGTCGGCGCCGTAGTCGGCCAGCAGCTTGGTGGCGTATGGACCGGCGACCCACTCCGTGAGGTCGAGCACAGTCGCGCCGTCGAGAGGGCCCGGCATATATCGCTCCCCGACGCACGCCTCGCGTCACAACCTGCTCCGCACCCGTACCGGCGTCGATGCGAAGGCTACCGCGCGGGGAGCTTAGGGACGAAGAACGTCGGGCAGCGGCAGTGCGGCCGCCTAGCCTCGATTCGACTATGCGTCCGGCTGGTCAGGGATCGACCGTGGGAGGAGAGATGGGGAGGGAGCGCGGCGCGCTATACAGATGCCATTGAAATCCTGTCGTTATGACCTCATATTGAGGTCATTCAAAAGTCAATACTGGACGCGAAAGCCGCAAACACAGGCTGCAGGCGAAACCATGGACCACCCGATGAACGAGCTGTACTTCCAGATCTACGCCGACCAGCGCATGGCACCCCCGGTCCCGCGCGCCACCGCGGCGTCGGCGTGAGCGAGCGAGCATGCGGGCGCTGCTCGGCGCGGCGCTGACACGTCTGCGCGAACTGCTGATCGGCACACCGGTCCTGCGCACGTCGGCGCCGGACGCCCTCTCGCGCTAGCGGGGGACCGCCAATGCGTCCCAGCATCACGCCGGGGCTGGAGATACGCCAATGTCGAGACCGAGCATTTTCAAGCAGGCCAGCACGTCGACGGAGCCGCTTGCGCTCACGATACGTCCCTTGCTTGTATCCGCTGAGGAGCCGACCGAGCCCGCGGCACTGCCGGACAATGTTTTGGATCACGGGCGCGCAGTGCTGGTGTGCGGAGGCGGGCCGAACGGCGGGGGCAACGCGTTAGCCGATAACTGGTGGAGAGGGTGGCGCTCGGTCACCATCCTAGGGATTGCGCCGTCCTGCCGGTGTGGCTGACGGCCTTGATGCGAGAACGGCGAAGGCAGGCTGACGATGGAACTGACATTCGAGACGGTCATGGACGCTTTCGATGCGGCACTGGAACTCGTCGACGACGACGAACAGCGCGAGAAGCTGACGCGCGTGATCGCGGCCAGCCGCGCTTCCGTGGAGCGAGCTACGCAGGACTTGGTGGCGGGCGTCGTCGACGAGGTCAACGCCGACCTCAGCGGCCGGGCGCGCGTCGATCTGCGGGTCACGCCGGAGGGGCTGGAGGTCAGCGTCTCGACGGAGCGCGCCGTCGTCGAGGGAGAGGACGAGGAGTCCTGGCAATTCGGCGAGAGCGAGGTTGAAAAGGTGACCTTGCGCGTGCCGGTGGAGCTGAAGGATCGGGCGACGGGCGCCGCCAAAGAGTCGGGCATGTCGCTCAACGCCTGGTTTACACGCCTGCTGGCGCGCGAACTGCGCGAGCCGACGCCGGACGATTCTCGTCGCGAGGCGCGCTCACGACGTCGGGAGCGGCGCGAGGGACGCAGAGGGCGCAAGGGGCACGGCAACAGCTTGAAGGGATGGATCGGGCGGTAGGCAGAGGGCGGACGGCCGACAGCACTGCCCAGAGAACAAACGATGGAATACACACGCAGCATTGAACGAAGTTTCCCGATGCCGGCCGGCGGGCTGGTGCGCATCCAGAATCGACGTGGGGAGACGGTGATCCGCGGTGAGGATCGTGACGACATCGTCGTGACGGCGCAGATCCGAATCAACGCGATGACGCGCCAGGAAGCGGAGGACCGCTTCGATGCGTTCGCGCTGCCGATGCGCGAGAGCGAGCGATCGGTGGAGATCGGGCCGCCGCGCTACGACGAGCCGCATCCGGCAGTCTTGCTGGGCTTCTCGTTCTCGCGCTTCGTGAAGGGGCCACGATTGGACCTGCTGGTCCGGGTGCCGCGCGAAATTGAGGTCGAGGCGGAGAATCAGACGGGCACGCTGCGGCTGGACGGGATTGTGGGGCGCTGCTCGCTGGGGACGCAGCGCGGGACCGTCGAGGCGCTCAACGTCGAGGGAGAGCTGAAGATCGAGGGAAAGACGGGGCGGCTGGAGGCGCGCCATATCAAGGGGCCACTCAAGCTCGAGGCGCGCAGCGGCAAGGTAACGGTGGAGGACGTACGCGGCGACGTGGGGATCTCGACCAGCACGGGCAGCGTCAAGATCGCCGACGTGGTGGGGGAATGCCAGGCGAAGACGCGCACGGGCCGGATCCGCTTGCACGACATCGACGGGCCGATGCAGTTACAGGCGAAAACGGGATCCGTGGAGTACACGGGGCGGATGGTGCACGACGCAAACATCCGCGTGCGAACGGGAGCGGTCGTGCTGGCGATCACGCGCGACTCGGCGTTCTTCATTGATGCGGAGACGCGCACAGGGCCAGTCAGCGCCGACCTACCGGTGAATTACCTGGAAAAGCCGCCGGACGATGCCGCGACCGTGCGGGTGCGAACGACGACCGGGTCGATTCGGATCCGGCTGGCGTAGTGGCCTCGAACGCGCTAGAGCTGGGCAAGCTCGCGCTGCATCTGGGCAAGGCCCATGGGGCCGAGGTTGAGGGCGGCGGTGTGCCAGGTCTTGAGGTCGAAGTCGTCACCAGTGCGCTGTCGGGCGGCAGCGCGAGCTTCGAGCCAGAGACGCTCACCCACCTTGTAGCTGATCGCCTGTCCGGGGAAGCCGAGGTAGCGGTCGATTTCGCTGGCCAGCATGGCCTCGGGAAAGAATGAACGTTCGATCAGGAAGGGCAGCGCGATCTCGGGCGTCCAGGTCTCGCCGGGGTGGTACTGCTCGCGTTCGGGGATGGTGAGTTCGAGGTGCATGCCGATGTCGATCACGACGCGCACGGCACGCAAGGCCTGACTGGTGAGCAGGCCCATGTAGAGGCCGGGCGACTCAAGGAAGCCGAGTTCGGCCATGAGCCGCTCAGCGTAGAGTGCCCAGCCCTCGACGTAGCCGGAGGTGCCGGCCAGCAGTCGCTGATAGCGGCTCAGTTCATCGCCCAAGTAGCGCGTCTGGGCGATCTGGAGGTGGTGGCCGGGAACGCCTTCGTGATAGGCGACGGAGACTTCGCGCCAGGTGGGGAAGCGGGTGGCGCCGCCGGTGGGGTACCAAGTGCGGCCGGGCCGCGAGAAGTCTTCGGAAGGACCGGTGTAGTACATCGCCAGGGCGCCGCCGGGCGGGGCGATCATCGCCTCGATCTTCTTGATCGGTTCAGCGATGTCGAAGTGGACGCCGTCGAACTGCGCGATCGTGCCGTCCTGCAGATCCTGCATCCACTGGCGGAAGGGCTCCTCACCCTCGATCGCGCCTGCGTCGTCGTTGTTGAGCAGGTCGATCGCCTCGGCGACGGATGCGCCGGGATTGATCCGCTCGGCGGTCTCGCGCATCTGCTCCTGAATCCGCCAGAGCTCTTCCCAGCCCCAGGCGTAGGTCTCGTCGAGATCGAGTTCAATGCCGTTGAAGGCGCGCGCGTGGAGTTGATAGCGCTCGCGGCCGACGGGATCGAGCAGCTCGGCGCGGGGCAGGTAGTCGTCCTGCAGGTAGCGGGCGTGGAGCGCGTAGGCGTCGCCGGCGATCTGGGCACCCTCGACGAGCTCAGTACGCAGGGCGGCATCGCCGATCGCGGCTTCGTCGTAGGCGTCGAGCAGGGTCTGGAAGAAGGCGGGTTGGTCCTCGCGCTGGCCCGACCAAACCTCGCACTGTTGGGTGACGCCGCGCACCTGGCGGGCGGCGCTGGTCAGGCCCTCGGCGATACCCTCGTCGAGCGTGGCGCGGACACCCTCGAGCGCCTCGGGCACGAGCCGCATGCGCGTGGCGATGTTCGTCCAGTCGACGGCGGTCGCGCGCGGCATGAGGTCGAAGACGCTGCGGATGCCCTGGGTGGGCGAGTGCAGGATGTTGAGATCGCGCAGGTGAGCGCGGGCGTCGTGCAGCTCAGTGGCGAGGTCGAAGCGCTCGAGCATGACGTCGCGCGCCATGCGGTCGCGCTCCGTGGCGGGCTGTTCGTCGCGCAGGGCGGCGGCCGTGGCCGTGTCCAAGGCGTGTCGCCGTTCGATCCCGGCCGGGGAATGGTCGGTCATCTCCGTCTCGTGCCCGGGCACGCCCATGCCGGTGGCGGCGATGGGGTTGAGGGCGGCGAAGTCGTCGACGTAGCGATCGGCGATCGCGTAAATAGGGCTGGTGACCATGGGCGGGACTTTCGCTCTGGTTTCGGAGCCGGGGGGTCCTGGGGAGAGGCCTGGGCGGACGAACAGATGGGGCGGTGGGCGAGGGCCGATCCAACTCTGAGGCTATGCAGTCGGCATCGCAGAGACAAGAGGGGGTCCGCCGTAACCCCGGGGGTACCCGCGCTGCGGCGAAACACTGTTGTCATGCAGTGGGCGCGCTGTCAGGCTGACGCGAAGCGAGGCTGCCGAGCATCGTCGGAGGAGTTGAACCATGGTTGACATCGTTCCGGATCAGGCCTGGGTGCAATTGCCGAAGGACGAGGACATCTATCCACCGGCACAACGCGGCGGCGGCTACGACTTCGGCTTCGCGCTCGGGATGAGCAAGCTGCTACGTGCGCAGCCGCGGCTGGGCGCGGCCTTCGGCGCGATGTACAGCGAGGTGATGTTCTCGCCGGAGGGCGTACTGACGCGCGAGGAATGCGAGCTGGTGGCGGGGGTGACGGCAGCGGCGCAGGATTGCTACTACTGAACGACTTCCCACGTAGAGTTTCTACGTGTCGAGGGCGGCAACGACGATCTGGTGGAGGCGATCAAAGAACGACGCTGGCGCGATCTGCCGTCGTTGAGCGATCGCGAACGGGCACTCTGCGCGGTGGCCGAAAAGATGAGCGCGACGCCGACGAAGATGGTCGAGGAGGACTGGCAGCCGCTGCGCGATCTCGGATTCGATGACGCGGGCCTGCTGGAGGTGGGCCATATTGTGGGAATCTTCAACTATCTGACGCGCCTGGCCGATGGCTTCGGCTTGCAGATCGACGCGGGTACCGAAGAAGCGACGCGCAGCGGTGTGGCGCTGGAAAGGGTCAAAGCGGACTGATGGCTGCTCCACTGGACGGCATTCGCGTGCTGGAGGTTTCGAACTGGCTGGCAGCACCGAGCGCGGCAGCGCTGATGCGGGACCTGGGTGCCGAGGTGGTCAAGGTGGAACCGCCGACGGGGGACATCTTCCGCCACTTCCCGATGCGCTCGATCTACCCCGACTTCGACTTCGCGCTGCAGTACGCCTTCGAATTCGACAACCGCGGCAAGCAGTCGATCGTGATCGCGCTGGACAAGCCGGACGGTCCCGAGTTGGTGCGGCGACTGGCGGCCGACGTCGATATCTTCGTCACGAACCTGACGCAGCCGCGCCGCGAACGCTACGGCCTGACCGACGACGATGTGCTGGGCGTGAATCCGTCGCTGGTCTACGTCTCGCTGACCGGATACGGCACAAAGGGACCGGACGCGGCGCGGGCCGGCTTCGACTACTCAGCTTTCTGGGCCCGTTCCGGGATCATGGGAACCCTGGGTGAACCGCCGTCGCCGCCGCCGCTGAACCGAGGTGGACAGGGGGACCACACCACGGCACTCAACCTGCTGGCTGCCACCCTGGCGGCGCTGCGGATGCGCGACGCGAGCGGCGAGGGCCAGGTGGCGGAAGTCACACTGCAGGCGACGGGCATGTGGACGATCGGGGCGGACATTTCAGCGGCGCTGGTCGCGGACCAGCAGCCGCCCCGTCACGACCGACGACAGCCGCCGAACCCGATCTGGAATTCCTATCCCACCAGCGACGACCGCTGGGTTCTGCTGGTGATGCCACAGCCCGACCCGTACTGGGGCGCGTTCTGCGCCGCCCTCAGAGAACCGGGCTGGGAGCACGATCAGCGCTACGACAGTCTGGTGGCACGTCTTCAGAACAGCGCGGAGTTGGTCACGGCGATCGAGGAGCGTTTCGTGCTGCATGACCTGGCCTACTGGGGGGCGAGGCTGGACGAATTCGGTCTGATCTGGGCGCCCGTCGCGAGC
>CAUYZA010000137.1:0-7841 GCA_963577225.1 Dehalococcoidia bacterium
CGTCGGCGGCGTTGGTCACCTCGATCGCACCCAGCTCGCGGGCGGTGGCGGCCTTGTCCTCGCTGCCGGTGACGGCGATCACGTCGGCGCCCATCGCTTTGGCAATCGGGATGGCTAGGTGGCCCAACCCGCCGATGCCGAGCACCGCGACGCGCTGGCCGAGCTGCAGGTTTGCGTTCTTGAGTCCGCTATAGACGGTCAGCCCGGCGCAGAGCAGCGGGGCGGCTTCGACCGGGTCGAGGCTGGGGGGCAGCGGCAGCGCGTGGGCGGCGGGGACGCGGACGAGCTCGGCGTAGCCGCCATCGACGCCGACGCCTGCCAGGTTGGGAATGCCCGTGGGACAGGCCTCCTCCTCGCCCGCGAGGCAGAACTCGCACTCAAGGCAAGAGAAGAGCGAGTGGGTGGCGATCGCGTCGCCGACTTTGAACGATGTGACGTCGGCGCCGAGGGATTCGACGGTGCCCACGATCTCGTGGCCGGGAATCCGCGGCAGCATGTCCGGGTTGGCGCCCAGCCCGCCTTCGATCACCTTGAGATCGGTGGCGCAGACACCGGAGGCGGTGACCCGCAGGAGGAGGTCGGCGGGGCCGATCTCTGGGTCGGCGACATCGCTTAGTTCGAGCGGTGCGCCGTAAGCGGTGGCGAGGGCAGCTCGCATCGGCAAGTCCTTTCGGGTTGAGCGTTTCAAAAGGCGCAGGAAGTCTATCCGGGTTGGCGGTCCCGGCCCAGGCAGCCGGGCAGGTTCGATCGACACGGCATAATGTTCCAAGGCTCAGTCGAAGAGGATCCGGTACTCGTGGTCGCCGCGTCGGAAGCGGTAGGCGTCGCCGTCGGGCGTGGGCAGCGCGGGGAGAACCGATGTCGAAGGCTGGACGACGAACTCCATCTGCGCCGGCCCTGGAGCGCCTGCGCGTTCCCAGCGATCGAAGGTGTCCGCCAGGAACTCGAGTGACGCATCGGAGCCCCAAAGCTGTCGCGATTTGTGCTCTGGAGAGGGGAAGCGCAACGCCGAGCCGGGCAGAAGGAGGACTTGGCCCAGCGTCTTGGCGGACGCCGCGACCCAAGTGGCGAGCGGCGCACCCTGAAGCGTGACGAAGAGGAAGGGCTCGCCCCCGCGTTCAGGTCTGGGACGGGGAAGTCTGCCGGGCGATCGGGAGTCGCCGAGCAGATCGGGAAACTCGCCGAGATGGTCGAGCGGGCAGTCGAGTTCGAGGCTACTGCCGTCGTCGAGCTCGAATTCGAAGCTTGGTCCGTATTCGCCGCGGAGATGCATGAACCTGCAGGGCGACAAGTCGCGCGCGGTCAGTCGCGCGCCCTCGCGCTGAAACGCGAGCGAGAGTTGGACGTTGTTGAGGCGCAAAGGCAGGACGATGCAGCCACGGGGGCTGAGCTGGTCCAGCCAGGGCGAGGGAATCTGCCAGCAGGCGGCCGTCGCGATGATGCGGTCGTACGGGGCGCCCGTCGAATGGCCCGCGCCCCCGTCGCCGCTGTAGACGGCGACGTTGTCTGCACCGGCGTCGTGCAGGTTCGCGCCTGCGAGCTCGGCGAGATCCGGATCGAATTCGACCGTGACGACGGAGCCATCCGGGCCGACAAGGCGGCTGAGAATGGCGGCGTTGTAGCCGCTGCCGCCCCCGACTTCGAGGATGCGCATGCCGGGCTCGACGGCGAGCTGGGCGCACATGATGGCCATGATCGTCGGCTGCGATGAGGTGCTGACGACCGCGCCCTCACGACGGTGGGTGGGAAGAGCATCGTCGACGTAGACCTCGTCGAGCGGGCCGGACACGAAGATCTCGCGCGGGACCGCTCGGAAGGCGGCGGCGATGGCGGGGTCTGTGGCGTGCCCGGCTGCCTGCATCGCGCGCACCAGGTGGTCGCGGTGGGTTGCTGAGTCGGCGAAGGGGGAGCCGGCCACGACGGCTTCGCTAGCGACCCCGGAACTCGGGTGGGCGCTTTTCGATGAAGGCGCGCACGCCCTCCGTGCTGTCGCTGGTGTGGCGGAGGGAGTCGTTCATCTGGTTTTGCAGGGCCATGTACTGCTCGGGGTCGATCAGGTGGGCGCGGTTGAGCGCCTCCTTGGTCAGGCGCAGTGCGAGCGGGGCGCGCGTGCAGAGCTTGGCCGCGAGGTCGTAGGCCGCCCGCATCAGTTCCTCGCCATCGACGACGGCGTTGAGCAGGCCCCACTCTTCGGCTTGTTGGGCGCTGAAGACCTCGCCCAGCATCGAAAGTTCAGTGGCGCGGTGGAGGCCGACCAGTCGATTGAGGAAGTAAGCGCTGGATTCGCCCATCAGGCCGCGCTCGACGAAGTTGACGGCGAAGCTGGAGTGCGCGGCGGCGATGCGGAAGTCGGCGGCGAAGACCATGTTGCAGCCGGCGCCGCGGGCGGCGCCGTTGACGGCGGCAATGATCGGCTTGGAGATCTCGCGCATGACGACGGGGTAGGCATCGCGCTCGGGGGCGAGCTGGAAGGGGACGGCGGCGTCCGGGTCGCGGTTGGCGCGCTGCTTGAGGTCGGCGCCGGAGCAGAAGCCACGGCCGGCGCCGGTCAAGACAACGACCCAGACGTCGTCGTCGGCTTCGGCGCGGCGCAGGGCGGCGGGCAGCTCGCGACGGGTGTCGTTGCTGATCGCGTTGAGCGTCTCGGGCCGGTTGAGGGTGATCGTGGCGACGTTGTCGCGCACTTCGTAGAGGATGGCGTTGTAGTCCATGGCGTGGCCTTTCGTCGGGGGAGTTTAGGGGCGGGCGGGGTTGGAGGCCCGTTCGTCCTTCGGTTGTGTGTCGCTTGTGGAAGCTCGCTCCGGAGACAGGCTCAGCACGAACACGGGTGGGCCGCGCCGCGCCGCCGGGGCGGGAAGCGAGTGCGGCACTACGCCATCATGAAGTCGGCGCAGCGCTCGCCGATCATGATCGAGGTGAGGTTGGTGTTGCCGCGCACGATGTTGGGCATGATCGAGGCGTCCGCGACGCGCAGGTTGTCGATGCCGTGCAGACGGCAGCGGTCGTCGACGACAGCGAGCGGGTCGGCGGCGGGGCCCATCTTGCAGGTGCCGACGGGGTGGACGAGGTGGCTGACGCGCTCCCGCAGGAATTCGCGGATCGCTTCGTCGTCTTCGACGATTTCCTGCGAGGGACGGAGGACTTGCTCGGTCTTTTCGGCGATGGGGCCGGAGTGGAGCAGGTCCCAGGCGCGGCGCACGCCGTCGACCATGCGGTCCATGTCGGACTCGTCATCGAGCAGGTTAATTTCGATGACCGGCTGGTCGTCGAGGGCGGGGCTGGCGAGGTGCAGGCTGCCGATGGACTTGGGGCGCTGCAGGGTGGGGGTGATCATGAAGAGGAAGTCGAAGCCGGGCACGGTGACGCGGATCTGCGGCACGCGTTCGGCCTCGTAGGACCACATGTACATTTGCATGTCGTTTTCTTCGTCGCTGGCGCTGGCAGTGTAGCGGAGACCGATCTGTTGGAGCGGGTCGCCGGGGCTGATGACGCCGTCCTTGGGCTGCGAGATCAGCGTGACGGAGGGATGGTCGCGCAGGTTCTGGCCGACGCCGGGCAGCTCGTGGACGAGGTCGATACCGACCTCGGCGAGATGCGCCGCGGGCCCGATGCCGGAGCGCAGCAGGATAGGTGGGCTGTGCAGCGCGCCGGCGCAGAGCACGATTTCGTTGCCGCGCGCCGTTTGCAGGCGGCCGTCGTGCTGGACTTCGACGCCGACGGCGGCGCCGTCTTCAACGAGGACGCGGTTGACCTCGCAACCGGCGCGGATGGTCAGGTTGAGTCGATGGCGGGCGGGGTTGAGGTAGCCGATCGCGGTGGAGATGCGCAGGGTGCCGGTGCGATTCATGGCCCAGGAGCCGACGCCGGTGGAGCCGGGCACGTTGTGGTCGTCGCAGGCGGGGTGTCCAGCGGCGAGGCAGGCCTGTTGGAAGCTGGACTGGAGCGGCGTTAGTTCGTCGTCGCGCCAGCGCACGATCGGGATCGGTCCGGCGTTGCCATGCAGGTCGCCGCCGTGATCCTGGTCGTCTTCGAGCTTGCGCAGAGCGGGCAGGACGTCTTCCCAGCCCCAGCCGTCGTTGCCGAGTGCGGCCCACTCGTCGTAGTCCTCGGGCACACCGCGGATCGCGACGATCCCGTTCACGGCGGAGGAGCCGCCAGTGACCTTGCCGCGCGGATAGGGAACGGCGCGCTGCGGGATGGCGTTGCCCTCCCAATGCCAGTCGTGCTTGTCGACGGAGGCCGTTGTGCCGTCCGTGAGGTCGCTGGGCATGGTCTCGAGGTCGACGTAGTCGGGTCCGGCTTCGAGCAGGAGCACGGATCGCTGCGGATCCTCGGTCAGGCGGGCGGCGAGCGCGGCGCCCGCCGATCCTGCGCCGACAATGATGATGTCGTATGCGGCCATGGTGCTCCCCCAGGTGGTATCGGGCTCCCGGGCTGTCGCGGAAGCCGAGTTGATGCGGTCCGGAAGATAGCTGAGCGTCGTTTTCGCGACACTGAGCGGGCCGCGATCGCGTCGGATGGGCTGCGGACCTGATGTCAGCGCCGGGGCGGAGCTTCCATGCTCAGAAGAGCTAGGGAGAGATTGTGATGAAATTGCTGGTTTGCCTGGACGGCTCGGAGCTATCGCTGGCGGCGCTGGAGCCGGCGCAGAGAATGGCGGCGGCGACGGCGGGGGAGGTGCATCTGCTGCGCGTGCTGGACGTGAGCGACGTGCACGAGAAGACGCGTGGCAAGATGGCGCCGAACCGGCGCGTGACTGGCGATTGGAGCGGCGGTTCTCTGCCCGGTGCGGGAGGCGGCTCCCAGTCTCGCAAGCGGCGCGAGAGCACGATGATGCTGGAGGACCGGGGCCAAGCGGTGGCTCGGTTGGAAGACGCAGCCGGTGACGCCATCCGCGATATCGCCACGACCTTCTCCGGTGACGTGACCTGCAAGGTCGTGGAGGGCAGCAACGCTGCCGCGGCGATCACGGGCTACGCCGGAGAGATCGACGCCGACTTCATTGTGATGGCAACCCACTCGCGCAAAGGGCTGGGGCGAATGCTGTTTGGCTCGACGACGAGCGACGACGTCGAGTCGGGCGTAGCTCCGGTGCTCGTGGTGCATCCCACCGTCGGCTGAGGGGGCTGGCGCCCGCGGTTCGAGTTCCTGAACGGCGAAGGTGGAGAACCGCTGAGGTGGGACACCATCGTGGGTTAGACTAAACGCCTTTGGTGGTCGGATCAGTCCGGCGCCGCAGGCAATAGATGGTGAGCGAGTGCTCGAGACGGTGATCTCGATCTTTTCAGCGTTGGGCGCGTTCGGCAACGTCGCGTTCCTGACGGTCTCGGCGGGCTTCGGCCGGTTGGCGGGCCGCGACGTGCGATCGCAGGGCCAGATGGTGGCGGATCAGTCGCGACGCGCGGGGAAGCGCGCCCGACGCCAGGCGGCGGTGCGCAGCACACGGGCGCGGCGCCGGGCGATGCACGACGCGGAGCGGGCGCAGCGGCTGGCGTCGAAGCTGGACCAGGAGACGGCGCGGCGGGGCGGTGCGCTGGTGGGGGTCAGCGCTGCCCTGGCGATGGGGGTCGCGCAACGTGGTCGGCTTCGCCGAGTGGCCGATCGCTTGCGCACCCGGCGCGGTCGCGCCGGCAGTGGCGCCGATCGCGAAGACGCGGCCTCAGTTTAAACGGCATTCCTGAAGCGCGTATCCTCCCTGGCTCGATGACGAGGAGAACAGTGCGATGTCATTCACCGATTACGAGAACTTCGACGCGTTGGGCCTGGCCGATCTGGTCGCCACTCACGGTGTGAAGCCGGAAGAGTTGCTGGACGCCGCGATCGAACGGGCGGACGCGCGTAATCCGGCGCTGAACGCGATCCCGTACCGCTGGGACGACGAGGCTCGGGCGTCGATCGCGGCGGGCCTGCCCCTGGGGCCGTTCCGCGGGGTGCCGTTCTTGCTCAAGGATCTGGGTACGCCGTACGCGGGGCAGCCGATGAGCAGTGGTTCGGGTTTGTTCGCGGAGTACGTGGCGGACCACGACAGCGAATTAGTGTCGCGTTGGAAGGCGGCGGGGCTGGTCACGTTTGGGCGCACGACGTCGCCGGAGTTCGGGCTGACGACCACGACGGAGTCGCGTCTGCACGGGCAGACGCACAATCCCTGGGACTTGGATCGCACGAGCGGCGGCTCCTCCGGGGGCGCCGCGGCGGCGGTGGCGGCGGGCGTGCTGCCGATCGCAAGCGCCAGCGACGGGGGCGGGTCGATCCGGGTGCCGGCGTCCTGCTGTGGCTTGTTCGGTATGAAGCCGACGCGAGGCCGGACGCCGGCGGGGCCGAATGTGGGCGAGGGCTGGGCGGGAATGAGCACGGCGCACGCCGTCTCGCGCTCGGTGCGTGACAGCGCGGCGCTGCTGGATGCGACGTCGGGACCGGACGTGGGCGCGCCCTACTGGGCTCAGCCGCCGGCGCGTCCCTTCCTGGAAGAAGTCGGCGTCGATCCGGGCAAGCTGCGGATCGGGCTGGTGCTGGAGGCGTTCAACGGAGCCGAGGTGGACGCCGACTGTCTTTCAGCCGTGCAAGACGTCGCTACGCTGTGTGCGGATCTGGGGCACGAGGTGGAGCCGGTGGCGATTGAGCTGGACCGCGAGGCCTGGGGCCGGGCCAGTTTCCTGTTAGTGACGACGAGCACGCAGGTGACGGTGGAGGACCGGGCGCGGGACCTGGGCCGCGAGGCGACGCCCGACGATGTGGAGACGGCGACGTGGGGCATGGCGACGGCCGAGCCAGCGTCGGCGGGGGACTACGCGCGGGCGGTGCGCGGTATCCACGCCGTGGGGCGGCAGATCAACCGCTACTTCGAGCAATACGACGTACTGCTCTCGCCGACGATGGCGGTGCCGCCGCTGGAGCTGGGGCGTCTAAGCCTCGATCGCGAGGACCAGGCGGCTTACCGCGACGACATCGTGCGCACGATCGGGTTCACGTCCCTGTTCAACGCGGCGGGCAACCCGGCGATGTCGGTGCCTTTGTACTGGAACGACAAGGGACTGCCGATCGGGCTGCAGTTCGCGGGGCGCCACGCCGACGAGTCGCTGCTGTTCCGGCTGGCCGGGCAACTGGAGTCGGCGCGGCCTTGGGCGGACCGGCGCCCGAGCGTGTAGCGCTTTCTTGGCGGAGGTCCTGGGTCGCCAAGGCGTCGTGCGGACGGCGCGGCCTATCTCAGGTGCGGGGCGATCTCGGTCATCGTGAACTCGATGCTCTCGAGCGTGGATTCGACGGTGTTGGGCCTTCCGGGCAGGCGTGCGAGGCCGACGATTTGGGTCAGCCCGGCGTCGGCGAATTCGTGCAGTTCCTCAACGACCTGTTCCACGGTGCCAACGATGGCCTGGCCGCGGTCGTAGTCGGAGAGGGAGGCGCGCTCGTCCGGGTCGTCGGTGATGCGGATGCCGTGCAGCATCTGGATGTCGAGGCTGGCCGGATCTTTGCCGATCTCAAGCGCGGCGGCATCCATCACCTTGCGGCGCTCAGCGAGTTCGTGCGGAGGCACACTGATCGAGAACCAACCGTCGCAGGACTGGGCGGCGCGGCGCAGGGCGGCGTCCGTGTTGCCGCCGACGAGCAGCGGCGGGTGCGGCTTCTGGAACGGCTGCGGAGTGCAGCTGACCTCGTGGATTTGGTAGTAGCGGCCTTCGTAGGAGGCGGGGTCCGTGGTCCAGAGTTGCTTGAAGACTTCGATCTGCTCGTCGACGAGCGCGCCGCGGTGGTGGAAGGAGTCGAGCCCGAGGTTGGTGAACTCGTCTTGCATCCAGCCGACGCCGAGGCCGAAGACGACGCGGCCGCGCGAGAGCTGGTCGATC
>CAUYZA010000138.1:0-7781 GCA_963577225.1 Dehalococcoidia bacterium
CCAGTCTTCGTAGGTGTCGGTGGCTTGCTCGACGAGCCGGAAGACGTCGGCGGTGGCGGATTCGCGCCGTTCGAGGTTGGATTCGGCGACGGTCTGCAGGTCGTCGATGTCGAAGACATGGATGCCCGGCAGTTCGTTGACAGCGGGATCGACGTCGCGTGGGACGGCCACATCCATGAAGACGACGGGTGTCTCGACGCTGCCGCGACTGCGGGCGACGAGGTCGGCGTCGATCAGGTAGTCGTCGGCGCTGCTGGAGGTGATGACGAGGTCGGCAGCGGCGAGCGCGGATTCGAGTTCGCTGAAGTCCACGACGCTGCCGCCGAGGAAGTCGGCCAGGTCTTCGGCGCGACTGAGGGTGCGGGAGGTGACGGTGATCTGGTCGACGCCGTGGTCGCGCAGGGCGCGCGCGGCGAGCTTGCCCGCCTCGCCGGCGCCGACGACGAGGGCGCGGCATTCGTGGAAGTCGGGTACGTGCCGCCGGACCAGCGCGACGGCGGCGGAGCTGACAGAGACGGCGTGGCGCGCGATGTCGGTTTCGTGGCGGGCGCGACGGCCGGTGCGCAGCGCGTCGTGCAAGAGGCGGGCGAGGGCAGCGTCGAGGGTGTGGGCATCGCGCGCGCCGGTCAGAGCGGAGCGGACCTGACCCAGGATCTGGCTCTCGCCCAGGATCATGGAGTCGACGCCGGCGGCGACGCGGAAGAGGTGGGTGGGCACCTCGCGCCCGCGCAGACCGTAGTAGCCGGGCAGGTCGATATCGCGACCGCGGCCCTTGAAACTTGCGAGCTCGATTAGCAGATTGGCAGGCTCGATTTCAGCATGGTGAGGGTGGACGTAGATCTCGGTGCGGTTGCAGGTGGAGAGGATGACGCCGTTACCGAAGGTGCGGGCGAAGTGCTGCACGGCCTCGGGCAGCTCGGCGGAGGAGAGGGCGAACGGCTCGCGTTCTTCGACGCGGGCGGTGCGGTGACTGAGACCGGCGGCGATCAGGCTCATCGCACCGCCTCCGGGACGGGGCTGCTCTGGCCGGGTGGTGCGGAAGGGGCAGGCTGTTGCGGCAGGACCTCGGGGCCGAGGTGGGCGTAAAGGCGGGCCTTGGCCTGGCCCCAGCGTCGTTGGGTGAGAAGCGCGCGGAGCGGTCCATCGATGGCGTCCTGCCAGGTCTGTTGTGGGATTTGGCGTAGGACGCCGCGCTGCTTGAGTTCGCCGCGCACCTCGGCCAGCAGTTCGGCCAGCGCTTCGAAGTCCTCCGTGAAGTAGTCGTTCAACTCCTCGCGCACGCGACGGGCCATGGCGGGACTGCCGCCACCGGTGGAGATGCCGATCGTGATCGGGCCACGGCGGACGACGGAGGGCAGGATGAAGTCGCAGTGTTGCGGGTCGTCGGCGGCATTGACCCAGATACCGCGCTGGCGGCCTTCCTCGCGGATGGCGGCGTTGGTAACCCCGTCGTCGGTGGCGATCATGACCCAGTCGAAGCCGGTCATGTCGCCGTCTTGGTAGGGGCGGGCGATGTGCTGGATGCGTCCGTCGTCGCGCAAAGCTTCGAGCTCGGACAACAGGTCGGGGCTGATCACGGTGATGGCCGGGACCTCGGCGCGAAGCAGACCCTGCGTCTTTTCGAGTCCGACGTTGCCGCCGCCGATGACGAGGACGTTGCGGTTGGTCGTGTCGATGAAGACGGGGTAGTAGGCCACGGTTAGTGGCCCCCGTCGGATGGGCTCGTGCCGCTCTGGGCGTTTGCTTCAGTCTGAGACTGGTCGTCGTGCTCCCAGAGGGGGTGCTGTTCGTAAGCGGCGGTGAGCGCGACGAGGACCCGATCCTCGAGCGTGGCTGCCTTCTCCCAGAGCCGCTCGGCGTCGTCGCTGCTGAGGCCGAGGTTGCCGGCGTGAGCGCGCAGGGCCTGGTCCATGCCGCGACGGAAATATGCGAAGGCGGTGACGGCCTCGGTCAGGCCGACCTGGGCGAGCCGAAGGACGTCCGCGTAGCCGGTGCCGATCTCGGCGGCTTCCGCTTCGAGGGCGGGCTCGTCGCCGCTGTCGGCGACGTAGGCCTCGACGAGGTGGACCATGCGGCGACCGAGTTCGGCCAGGTCGCGGCGCGCGTCGGGGGCGAGGCGGTCGAGCCAGGTGTGGGGTTGCCCCTCGTCGCTGTTGAGGCGTTCGCGGATACGGGCGACGGCGTCGTCGTCGAGTTCCTGCGCGGGGTCGAGTCCGGTGCCCATGAGACGGTCGAGGTCGGAGGCGGAGAAACGTCGATGGCCGCCGGGGGTGCGGAAGGTGCGCACGAGGCCGGCGTCGGCCCAGCGTCGGAGGGAGGAGCTGTTGACGCCGAGCGTCTTGCTGGCGTCGCCGAGGCTGAGCCAGTCGGATCGTTCGTCGATGGGGTGTGTCTGCGAGTCGGCCAAACCTACTCAAATCTCCCGAAATCTACTGAACTCTGCGCATGCTAGGGACAGCGTACGCCTCAGGCAATGGGAAATTTTTCACGGATGGGGATGGATTGGGGCGGGTGTTGCGGCGTCGACAGGAGGAGCCAGCAGCCCTGGAGCGGAAAATCCGCTCTAGGCTTCCCGCACCGACTTGAGGACGCGCACGGTCTCGATCGCGGCGAGGGCGGCTTCTTCGCCTTTGTTGCCCGCGTCGCCGCCGGCGCGGGCGACGGCCAGTTTGGTGGTGGGGGTGGCCAGGACTTCGAAGATGCAGGGGACGCCGGTGTCGAGTCCGACGCGGGCGATGCCGTTGGCGGCCGCTTCGGCGACGAGGCGGTAGTGGTCGGTCTCGCCGAGGATGACGGCGCCGAGGCAGATGACGGCGTCGTAGTCGCCGCTCTGGGCGGCGCGCTGGGTGACGAGCGGGATCTCAAAGGCGCCGGGGACCCAGTAGACGTCGATTTCGGAGTCGGCGGCGCCCTTCGCGGTCAGCGTGGCGACGCAGCCGTCGAGCAGCGGCTTGGTGATGAAGTCGTTGTAGCGGGAGACGACGACCGCGAAGCGCAAGCCGCCGGCGTCGTCGTTGCCTTCGTGGCTATTGGGCATGGGTCTGGCGCATTCGTTGTCCGGTGGTGAGGGCTTGGGCGGCGGGCGTTCCGGGCGTGGGGAGGCACTATCCAGCGGTGAGGGCGGAGTCGGTGTCGTCGCCGGCGGTTGCTGCGTCGCTGTCATGGGTGAGCTCTTCCTCGAAGAGGTGGCCCATCTTTTCCTGCTTGGTGGAGAGGTAGCGGATGTTATGGGGGTTGGAGACGGCTTCGATCGGGACGCGTTCGACGACTTCGAGGCCGTAGCCGGAGAGGCCGTGGCGCTTGGCCGGGTTGTTGGTCAGCAAGCGCAGCTTCTGGATTCCGAGGTCGCGCAGGATCTGCATACCGATCCCGTAGTCGCGGCGGTCTGCAGGGAAGCCGAGCGCCAGGTTGGCTTCGACGGTGTCGAGGCCGGTGTCCTGCAGGGCGTAGGCGCGAATCTTGTTGTGCAGGCCGATGCCGCGGCCTTCTTGGCGCATGTAGACGAAAACGCCGCGGCCCTCGGCCGCGATGCGTTCGAGCGCGATCTCCATCTGCTCGCCGCAGTCGCAGCGCAGCGAGCGGACGAGGTCGCCGGTGAGGCATTGGGAGTGGACGCGGACGAGTGGGGGCTCGGGGCCGGTGACGTCGCCGCTGACGAGGGCGAAGTGCTCCTCCAGCTCGCCGTGCACCTTGTAGCCGACCACGCGGAAGTTGCCGAACTTGGTGGGCAGGTTGGCGTCGGCGACGCGCTCGATCAGCTTCTCGGTACGCAGGCGATGTTGGATCAGCTGTTCGATGCTGAGGATGGGGACCTTGTGGCGCTTGGAGAAGCGTTTGAGATCGGGCATCTGGGCCATGGAGCCGTCGGTCTTCATGATCTCGCAGATGACGGCTCCGGGCTGGAGGCCGGACAGGCGGCAGAGGTCGGTGGCCGCTTCGGCGTGCCCTGCGCGAACGAGGACGCCGCCATCGCGGGCGCGGAGCGGGAACATGTGGCCCGGCTGCGAGATGTCGTCGGCGGTCGAATCGGGGTCGATCAGGACGTGCACGGTGCGCGCACGGTCGGCGGCGGAGATGCCGGTGCTGACGCCGGTGCGCGCCTCGACGGAGACGGTGAAGGCAGAGCCGGACGGGGCGCTGCTTTCGTCCGGGTCAACCATCAGGCGGAGGCCAAGCTTATCGAGCCGATCGCCGGTCATGCCGACGCAGATCAACCCGCGTCCGTATTTGGACATGAAGTTGATCCACTCGGGGGTGATGAACTGGGCGGGCAGGCAGATGTCGCCTTCGTTGGCGCGGTCGTCACCGTCCGTGATGATGATCGGCTCGCCGCGCTGGAACGTCTCGATGGCGGTCTCGACGCTGGTGAAGTGTGCGGTGGCGCGGTTCGATCGCGGTTTCGCGGTCCTCGTGGCCGCCTTCTTGGCGGCTGGACGTTTGGCCGCCTGGTTGGCGGCTGGCTTGCGTCGCTTCTTTGCTGGTTTGCGAGTGGCCATCTGCCGTATTCCTGTGTCGCTGCTCCGAGATCCGCTTCCCGGCGGAGAGTAGACGAGTGTGGCGGCTAGCTCGTGATGCCTCGTGCGGCCAGCAGTTCGCCGACGTAGCGCGCCAGGATGTCAGTTTCGAGGTTGATTTCGTCGCCGATCTGACGGCCGAGGATGTTCGTGTGGTCCTGAGTATATTGGACCAGGGAGACCGCGAAGGTGGTCGCTGTCTTGTCGACGACGGTCAGGCTGGTGCCATCGAGGCAGACCGGGCCTTTGACGACTATGTAGTCGACGTATTCGGCGGGTGCTTCGAAGCTGACGACGATGGCGTCGGCTTCAGGTTCCATGGAGATGATCTTGCAGGTGGTTTCGACGACGCCGCGGACGATGTGGCCGCTGAGGCGGTCGGTGGGGCGGACGGAGCGTTCGAGGTTGACCTTGTCGCCGGCCTGGAGCTTGATCAGGTTGGAGCGGCGGTAGGTCTCCGGCATGACGTTGAAGGCCATCATGCCTTCGTCCATCTCCATGATCGTGAGGTCGACGCCGTTGATGGCGATGCTGTCGCCCAGCTTGGAGTCGTCGACGATCTTGCGTACCTCGATGCGGAGCACGCCGTCGCTGGCTTCGAGCACGCTGCCAACCTCTTCGATGATGCCGGTGAACACGATCAGCCGTCTCCGTCCGCGCGATACAGCCGGCCCGCAGCGGACTGCGGGTCCGGGCTGAGGGCCTTGATCCGCAGGGAGATCCCCGCGGGAGTCCGCCGATAGTATCGAAAGCCACGGGCGCGCCATGCGTCCGGTGTCAAACCGGACGCATCCGCTGCGGTCGATGCCGCTCCAGACGGTGCGCGAAGGGGGTGCGAGGGCAGCGCGCTGAGATAGGAAAAACCGCGTGCTTCGGCTGCGGCTTCGACGGCTTCGACCAGCCGCGCCGCCAGGCCGTGGGGACGCCACTGCGGGGCCACGAGGCAGTGTTCCAGCCCGGCGCGACGGCGCCCGTCCGCGCGCTCCTCCCAGTCGTGGTCGTGCCAGACGACGCCGACGGCGCCGACGATCTGCTCGCTGGCGTCGACGGCGCCCGGCTTGGGTCGCACTACGGCGACCCAGCAACTGCCCTCGTCGCGAGAGGCGCGGGCGACCGATGCGGTCAGTCTGGGCTCCAGCTCGAGGCGTTGGGCGGGGTCGTCGATCAGGGCGAGGTAGCCGTCGACATCGGCGTCGCCCGCGATACGGAGGATGACGTTCTCGGCGGGCGGCGCGCCGATCGGGTAGCCGGTGACGAGCAGGTCGTTGCCGATCTGACGCAGCTCGATGTCGCGCAGGCGGACGGCATCCTTCATGCGCTTGGCACCCTTGCCGACGACGGCGCCCGCCGCGTCGCCTCCGATGATCATGGGGGCGATCACGGCGCGGACCTTATTGATCAGTCCCTCGTCGAAGAAGGAGCCGAGCACGCGGCCGCCGCCTTCGACGAGCAGGGAGACGATGCTGTCTTCGCCGAGTTGGTCGAGGAGCGGCGCTAGCGGGACGCGGTCGTTCTGGGAGGGGTTGGGAGGCTGGAAGACGGCCAGGTTTGCGCCGGTCGTGCTGATGGCGTCGCGCCAGGTCTGCGGACTGAGCGGCGTAGTGGCGATCAGGGTCTTGGCGAGATCCTGTTGCTGCAGCACCTGGGCAGCGGGGTCGATCCGGCCACGGCTATCGAGCACGATGCGCAGGGGCTGGGGGACACCGTCACTCGAGCCGCCGGGACGGGCCGTGAGCTGGGGGTTGTCGAGGATGATCGTGTCCGCGCCGACCAGGATGGCGTCCAGCTTGGCGCGCCGCTCGTGGGCCCAGGCGCGGGTCTCGGGGCCCGAAATCCAGCGCGAGTCGCCGGAGGTGGCGGCGATCTTGCCATCGAGGCTGGCGGCGTACTTGGCAGTGACGAAGGGGCGGCCCGTGCGGCGGTGGTGGGCGTAGGCCTCGTAGAGGAGGGCGGCCTCACCGGTGCCGTCGCCGGTGCGGACCACGAGGCCGGCTTCGTGCAGGCGGCGCAGGCCGCTTCCATCGACCTGGCTGTCGGGGTCGCCGGCGGCGATCACGACTTCGGCGATGCCGGCTTCGATCAGGGCGTCGGTGCAGGGCGGCGTGCGGCCCTGGTGGTTGCAGGGCTCGAGCGTGACGTAGACGGTGGAGCCGCGTGCCGCTGGGCCGGCGTCACGCAGGGCCACGACCTCCGCGTGGTGGCCGCCGGGGCCAAGTGCGGGTGGCAGCGTGGCGCCGCGGCCGACGATGCTTCCATCGCGTACGATGACGGCGCCGACTGCCGGGTTGGGGCTGGTGGTGCCGAGCACGCCGTCGGCGAGCGCCAGTGCCTCCGCCATGTACGGGGAGGGTGCGATGTCGGCCATCGTGGGGTTGGTCACTGGGGGAGTCACTGGAGCGGCTCCTTGGTCTCGTCCCAGATGCGGCTGCCGGAGGCGCGGTCCTGGCCGCTGTATTTGTCGTGGGACTGGCTGCCGTAGGGGTGTTCGGCAGGGGAACTGAGCTCTTCGAAGGTGAAGGCGCAGACGCGCATGCCGGGGTAGAGCGCGACGGGCATGACGCCGAGGTTGCCCAGCTCCATGGTGGCGTGTCCGTCCCAGCCGGCATGAAAGAGCGAGGCGGTGCTGTGCACGATCACGCCGAGACGGCCGAGCGAGGAGCGCCCCTCCAGCCGGGCGGCGAGATCGTCGGCCAGGGTGAGTCGCTCCAGCGTGGTGGCGAGGACGAGTTCGTGGGGATGAATGATGAAGGGTTCACCCTCGTCGAGTTCCACGGTGCGGGCGGTGCCGGCGGCGGTCTCGGGTCGACGGGCGTCGATGTAGGGCTGCTTGTTGCGTTCGAAGACGAGAAATGACGAGCCGAGCCGAAAATCGACCGCGTCGGGGCCGATGCGATCGTCGATGTCGGCGTCGGGATCGATCGCGATGCGACCGGATTCGAGGGCGCGGCGGATGTCGCGGTCGGAGAGGATCATGCCGTCATGGTACGGGGGCGCAGAGCGGCCTCGCAGAGGTGCCCGCATGGCGGGCTCGCAGCACGGCCCGCGTGGCGGCCCAGATGCCGTGTTACGCCATCTGGGCCAGGGTGGGACGGCTACTTGAGTTCGTAGACGATGGTGACGCTGACGGAGACGCTGGACTGACCGGGTGCGACCGGGGTGGGGGCGAACTCCGCAGCGGCGTCCAGGTTATGCGCGCGAAGATCTGCGGCGCCGGCGCGCGCCCGCTCGATTCGCTGATCGCGATCACGTCGCCGAGATCGACGCCCG
>CAUYZA010000139.1:0-7755 GCA_963577225.1 Dehalococcoidia bacterium
GTACGAGCTCGAGGTAGCGGGATTGATCGAGCATGGGGGTCGTCTTAAAGAGGCGTGCGGCCGCGACGCTGGCCTGCGCGACAAATCCGAAGACGGGTGCTGGCAGCGGGATCTCCAAGAGCCGCTGCTGGTAAGCCGAGCGGAGCGCAGCGATCAGTTCGCGCCAGGTGTACGAACCGCCCACGTCGGAGAGATGAAAGATCTGCGGATCAACCTGCGGCGGCAGTTCGCGATCGATCAGCGCAGCGACCGCGTCGGCCAGGTCCGGACCGTAGATCATGGAGACGCGACGCCGGCCGGCGCCAAGGCGGGTGATGTAGCGGCGCTTGGCCATCTTGAAGAACGGCAGCAGGCCGCTGTCGCGAGGGCCGTAGACCGCGGGGGGACGCAAAATCTCGACCGCCATGTCCCCGCGCTCTTCGATCGCGAGACGCTCGCCTTCGAGCTTCGAGCGACCGTAGTCGGAGACCGGGTGCGGGGCGGCGGTGGGATCTTCGGGCAGTACGGAGGGCCCCAAGGCGGCCAGTGAGGAGACGTAAAGGAAACGCCGCACCCCCGCGTCTCGCGCGGCTGCGGTCAGCGACGCCGTGCCTTGCGCGTTGACGACGTGGAAGCGGGCCGGATCGGCGCTGCCGGTCAATCCGGCGATATGAACGACGACGTCGACATCGCGACAGGCCTCCGCCAACCCGCTGCCATCCCCGAGATCCCCTACGGCTCGGTCATAGTCGATCCTGTCGACGGCGCTCAGGTCGCTGGAGGCGCGTGTGAGCAGTCGCAGGTCGTGTCCGGCCTCAGCCAGACGTCGAGCGGTGTGGCTGCCGACGAAACCGGTGGCTCCGCTGATGCAGATACGCACGGCCTAAATGATGCCGTGCCGGCGGCCGATCTGCTCGAACTTCTCGAGAGCCTCGTCCAGTTGTTCTTCGTTGTGGGTGGCGATGTAGGAGGTGCGCAGCAGCGCCTGACCCCGCGCAACTGCAGGGACGATCGAGGCGTTGGTGTATACCCCGTTGTCGAGCAGGTCCTTCCAGAAGAGGGCGGTCTTGACTTCGTCACCAACGCGGATCGGGATGATCGGCGTCTCGCTGTCACCGATGTCGAAGCCCGCCGCGCGCAGGCCGTCGCGCATCTTGGCGCCGATCTCTTGAATCCGGCACACTCGCCAGGGCTCCTCATCGATCAACTCCAAAGCGGCCAGGGCGGCGGCGACGGAAGCAGGCGGCAATGCAGCCGTGAAGATCATGGGTCGGCCGAAGTGCTTGACGTACTCCATGATGTCGCGCGGTCCCGCAGCGAAGCCGCCGACCGAGGCGAGCGACTTGGAGAAGGTGCCGATGGTGATGTCCGGCCCGTCGACGCCAAAGTGGCTAGCAGTGCCGCGTCCGGTCGGCCCGATCGTACCGATGGCGTGCGCGTCGTCCACGAGCAGACGCGTGTTGTGGCGACGGCAGACCTCTTGGATCTCGGGCAGCGGCGCGATGCCACCGGACATCGAATGGACGCCGTCGGTGATGACGAGACGCCCTTCGTCGTCCGGCAGCCGGCGCAGCATGTCATCGAGGTGTTGCACGTCGTCATGGCGGAAGCGGCGGGACTTGCCCAGCGCCATGGCGACGCCGTCGTAGATGCTGGCGTGGACACCTTTGTCGATCACAGCCCAGCAGCCACGGTCGACGAGGGAAGAAATCACGCCCAGATTGGCGAGATAGCCGGTAGAGAAGACGATCGCGGATTCGGTGCCAAGGAACGTCGCGATGCGTTCTTCTAGCTCCTCGTGCAGCGGGGTCGTGCCGTTGAGCAGGCGCGATCCGGTCATCGAGGGGCCGAAACGCTCAAGCGCCCGGGCGGCGGCGGCCATCACCTTGGGATGGCGAGTGAGGCCGAGGTAGTTGTTGGACCCGAGCATGAGGACGCGTTTGCCGTCCACGACGGCCTCCGCGCCCTCGTTCAGCTCGATCGGTTTGAAGAAGGGGTAGAGCCCAACGGCCTGCGCTTGGTCCATCAACTCGAAGTTGGCGATGCGCTCAAAGATGTCGGTGCTTTTGGCTTCGCGATGCCGGCCTTCGATGTCGTCGAGCGGAAGCCCGGCGGCGAGATCGGACGCGGAAGGGTTTGCTTGCGTCATCGCACGATCACCGTTCGCAAAGGCCAACCCGACACCCATGGAGTCTAAGCACTGGTGAGCATGGGCCGATAGGGACTTATGACGGTGACTGCGCGGATGCCGACCCGGTCCCGGCGCGATGCGGGACGCGGCGCGAGACGAGCTTGCGCAGGCCTCCGCCGTGGCGCTCGATCTCATTGGCGATGCCCATGCCGGCCATGGCGACAACCGCGCCGAGGACGGCGTCCAAGAACCAATGGTTGCCGGTGGCCACGATGGTGATCAGCATCATCCCGGGCAGCAGGATCAGCGCCGCCACCCCCAGCCGGCCGCCCAAAATGCGGTACAGCATCGTGCCCATGATGATCGCGAAGCCTTGGTGCATACTCGGCACCGCCGCGAACTGGTTGACGAACGAAGAGTCTTCGTACTGCAACGCGAACACGCCGCGCAGCGTATCGACAAACCCCCCGCCCGGGATCAGGCGGGGCGGCGCTACCGGGAAGAGGAGATAGACGATGAGGGCTAGTCCACCCGCGGCGAAGATGGCGTTGCGCCCCCAGACGTAGTCGCGGTTGTGGCGATACAGCGCCCAGACCGCGAGCAGGACCATGAGAGGGAAATGGCCCCAGAAGTACCACAGGCTCAGGAAGTCAATCAGACCGCTGTAGCTGAGCATCGCGACCTGGAGGTTGAGTTCGGCGAAGATGCCCAGCGCCTGCTCGGCGCGCACCACAATCTCCGCGTTCTCAAAGGCATCAAGGGCCCACCCAGCGGCCATGGAGCGGACCAGCTCGTAGGCCATGTAGGCCGCGCCGATCAGCACGAATTCCCGAGCAAATCGGGTCGCTTTCAGGCGCTGTATCGGACCGCGGAGCATGACCCTCGCCTCCCCCCTCACTCGGAAAAAGCTATCAAATCACGCAGCGGCGTGTTTTCGAATCGTGAGTGCCTGTGATCAATTCTCTGGATTATGTCGCGCTCAGCTCACGGGCCAAGCCGACCACGGGGACACGTGAGCGACCGCCGATTGGGCATAGAATGCGAGTGCCAACCGGGATTCTACGAGCAACGAGTCGCCGTGCCACAACCCCATTCCTCTCCAAGCTCCCCCGCCGAAGGCCCCCGCGAATGGGTCAACACGCTGTTCGACACGATCTACCGCGCCTACAACGCACAGGACGCGGAGGCAACGCGCGACTGTTACGCGCCGTCCGTGCAGCTCACCGTCAACGGAGTTCTAGGACCGGGCAACCGCGAGACCTTCGTCGAGGGGCTCAGTGAACAGTGGGCCGGCTTCCCCGACCTCACCGCGACCGAGACGAACCGGATCCTCATCGAGGACCGGGTGATCACCGAGATGCGAATCGAGGGGCACAACACGGCGCCGTTCCTCGGCCGCCCGGCGACGCGCAAGGCGTGGCAGGCGTCTTTGATTTGGATCTGCCGGGTGGACGAGGGGCAGGTGCAGGAGATCCGGGTCTACATCGATGACTCGGCGCTGCGATCCGCCATCACGGCTTCTTCGTAGCGAGCGCACACGATCGCCCGGGTAGGCGCTCCCGAATTCGATCCGCGCAAACGTGTGTCCGGCACCGATCTGCGGGGGCGACGATGCGCGCGATCGATCCGGATGATGCAGAACTGAATATCATCGCCGAGTAAATCCATGCGGCATTCGCACTACCGCTCAGGCGGGCCGATGAATTAAGCTGTCCTTTGGTGGCGGGCCCTGGGAAGGGTCCGTGATGCGAGTCGAACCGAAAACCGCTGGTGCAATCGCCGCCGGTGCGTTTTTCTTCCTCCTCATTTTTGGCGTGGGCTGGCCGGGACCCGGGTCCTGGCTGCTGATCTTCGCGCTGCTCTTTATCGCTGCCGCGGCCGTGGCCTGGTGGCTGGATGGCGCGATCGTGCAAGAGGCGCGCATGGGTGGCGCGGTTGCGGCCGGCGGCGCCAGTCCGTTCCGTAGCGGCGCCGCAGCAAGCGCGCGATCCGGCGCTGCCGCCGGCGGCGACCGCATTCGCCGCTCACGCGACTCGCTCCTGCTGAGCCTGGGCTTGCCTGGGCCGGATGCCGCGGGGCGTTGGGTTCTACCCAGCAATGTCCACATCACATTGGTCGCCGGCGCCGTCGGCTTGCTGGCGATGATCATCTTCGTCGGCGGGGCGCTGAGCGGCGGAGGATCCAGCCCGGCACCGACCGCGACGGCGGCGCAAAACAGTGCGGCATTGGACTTCGCACAACCGATCACACCGGCCGAATCAGCGCCGATCGTGACTGAAGCCGTGACCGCCGGCGCCACAACCGCCGATCCCAGCCCGATCGTGGTCGAGACTCCAAACAGCGCCGACCGGCCGGGCCTGCCGCGTCCCGCGGATCCGATCGACGCCGTGGGAACACCGCTGCAGCCCGCCAACACCGTCGTGCATGAGGTGGTCAGTGGCGACACAATCTACGACTTGGCGATCAGCTATGGGTCGAGCATCGAAGTCATCATGAACGCGAACGGGATCGGCGAATTCGACACCATCCGTGTGGGCGACCAGATCCTGGTTCCGGTGCTGCAGGCCCCACGCCCCAGCCCGGAACCCGAGGAAGCCGCCGCTGCCGCCGAGCCGGCGAACTCGCTCACGCACACCGTGGTCGCGGGCGACACGATCTACGACCTGGCCATCTTCTACGGGTCCGACGTGGATGCGATCTTGAGCGCAAACGGCCTCAATGAGTTCAGCACTGTCCGGGTGGACGACGAACTGATCATCCCTGTCCCCTAGCGACTTCCCATCCAGCGCAACGAGAATCGGGGAGGGCGTATGTCCTCCCCGATTCGGATCCTCGCGCGGCGCAGCGACTTAGCCACCCGCAACGGCGGGCACGATGCTGATCTCGTCGCCCTCGGCGACAACCGTGGTCAAGCCGTCGAGAAAGCGGACATCCTCGCCGTTCAGGAAGACATTGACGAAGCGTCGCATCTCGCCGGCCTCATCCACAATCCGGTCCATGATCCCGGGATAGTTGCTCTCCAGGTCGGCGAGGATGGCGGAAAGGTCGTCACCACCGGCCTCGACGACGTCGAGGTCTTTCGTGATTTTGCGCAGCGGGGTGGGGATACGCACCGTGACGCTCATCGAGGACCTTCCCGTTCCGTTCCATGACTCGCGCTCATTATGGCGCGGGCCGCGCCTTCGGTCATCGCGCAGGGCCGGTCCTGAGTACAGGGCCCGCCATGAGTGTGAGGCCAGCTACGGCAGGCGGCGGTTGAGGGTTTCCGCCAGCGGGCGGATCACCTCAACGAGGGCGCTGAACTCGTCCGGGGCGAGGGATTGGGGACCGTCGACCAAGGCGTGGTCGGGCTGGGCGTGCACCTGGAGCACGAGCCCGTCGGCGCCGGCGGCGACGGCTGCCAGGGCGAGCGGGGCGACGTGTCCTGCGTCGCCAGAGCTGTAGGCCGGGTCGACCACGACGGGCAGATGCGTGAGCGATTTCAACATGGGCACGGCGGAGATGTCGGTCGTCGTGCTGGTGGCGTGCTCATAGGTGCGGATACCGGATTCGCAGAGGATGACCTGGTCGTTGCCCTTGAGCAGGATGTGTTCGGCGCTGAGCAGCCAGTCGTCGAAGGTCGCGGCCAGGTCGCGTCGCAGGAGGACGGGCTTGCCGGTTGCAGCGACAACCTCCAGCAGGCCGAAATTGCGCATGTTATACGGGCCGATCTCAATCACGGCGGCATGCTGCGCGACGACGTCGACCACACCGACGTTGGCCGCCTCGTTGACGACGGGCAGTCCGGCTTGTGCTCCGGCTTCGGCCAGGTAGCGCAGACCGTCTTCGCCCAGGCCCTGGAAGGCATAGGGCGACTGATCGGGTCGCATCGTGGCGCCGGTGATCGCTCCCGCTCCGGCTTGCGCCAGGATCGGAGCGAGTTCGGCCACCTGCTCGGCCGATTCCACACTGCCCGGCCCGGCGATCAGCAGCAGGTCGGGACCGCCAACCACGATCGTGCCGACGGGGACGCGGGTGCCCCCGGGGTTGGAATCGAGGCCGGCGAGCTTGTATGACTTCTCAAGGCGGACGACGCTGTCGACCCGTCCCACGGTGCGTACGTCGTCTTCGAGCGCCGGCGTCGAGGGGCCGACGACGGTGATGATCGTGCGCTCAACGCCGACCGTCAGCTCGCCACGGCAGTTCTGCTCGGCGAGGCGAGCGAGGACACGCTGAATGTCCTCGTCGGTCGCATCGGGCACCATCACAATCACCATTTTGGGTTTCCGCAGCCTGCGGTGTCGCAGGATCGGCCGAAGGTGGGAGTGGAGCGCTGGCCACGGCGACGCTCGTTGTCGATGGAAGGGGTAGGTGGACTCTACTTCGTAGGGGGAGGGAGCTCGTCGTCGAGGGAGTCGGGAGCAGGGCCGCGCTTCGCATTAGGCGTCCCCCTCGGCGAGCTGCCATTCGACTTTGCACTCGTCGCAGACGATGGCGAGGAGTTGGGAGGTGCCGTCTTCGAACTCTTCGTACTCAATTTCAAGCAAGGATCCGCAGTCGGGGCAGAGGGGACGCAGGATGTAGTCGAAGTCGCCGCTTGTGGCGGAGGTGCGATTGATCAGGGTGTCGACGTCGCCCCACTCGTCGAGCGGAACAGGACGGCGTCGGTAGTCGTCGTGGGTGGGAAGATCGCTGGTCATGGTGGCATCGTAGAGGCATGCGACGCGGGGATCAGCAGTCGGATCCGGCGCTGGAGGAGATGGGGGCCGGCCCGTCCGCGTGAGCAAGACGGACCGGCCCGAGGTACGCCGCAGACCCTCATTCGCTTATCGGGCCGACCGATGTGGGCGAGACAGGTTCTGCTGCGGGAGCGCCCCGCGCCCTCCGGTCAGAGGCGAGTGGGCGCTGGAAGAGGTGAGCTGAGGTCAGCTGTTGGTGGCGATTCCGAAGACCGGCGTCAGTTACGGTTGGGAGCCGGATCTTCATAGCTGTGACGGCGGTCGGGACGGAAGGCGGCCGCGCGATTTTCGCCGCTGAAGATGTCCGAGTTGTTGCTGCGATCGCGCCCTTCGAAACGGTTGCTGAATCGCTTGCGCTTGCCGCACTTGGAGCATTCGCCCCAAGAAAGTTCGCCTTGCGGGGGCGTGACGTTCCAGAAATGGGTACAGGTCTTGGCCCGTTTGATCTTGGTGCCGGTGCCGCCGGCGCTCTGCAGGTTGACCATTGCTTCACCTCCACACACACGTCGTCGACGCGGTTCCGCGCGTACGACGTCGGGTGCGTTCGACTCAGGGAGATGAATCACGAACGCGTCCAACACGGACCTGCGGCTCAGATTGCCGCGCTTCGGCGATCCGGTCAATGCCAGCCAAGCATGCTCTTTACCGCGGCTTAACTCCCCTTACATTCCTCTGTGGAGAATAGTTCTCGCTCTATCTGGGAGCCGGTCGAGCGCGAATTTGAGAAATCTTCGAGATCGTGCGCGATCAGGACGCGGAACTCCCGCCAAGGGCCGCCTGCAGCCGCGAAATGAAGATTGGCACAAGGCGCTGCAGGTTCGGATCACGGAAGCGGCCGGACTCGTCGAAGGCCTCTTTCACGTCTGGCACCGGCAGGATGGGGCCGACAACGCGGGCCCAGAGTGTGGTGACGACGTCCTCCAGCTG
>CAUYZA010000140.1:0-7742 GCA_963577225.1 Dehalococcoidia bacterium
CGAGGTCGGTTGGGTTGAGATCGGGTTCGCCTGCGATGAAGTCGAGCACGAGATACGGGGATCCCAGGAGCTCAGGAGAGGTTTCGAGGGCGAGTGGGGCGGGTGTGGGAAGCCCCACGGCGCGCGCGGCGCGCAGCGTCGCGAATTGATTCGAGGTGGCGTTCGACTCGCGCTGGAGCACGCGGGCGCCTGGGCGACGCACGACGACCTGCTTCGAGACGCCGTCGGGCTGGGTCAGCTTGAGCAGGGTCATGTCGGCGGAGATCCCGCCATTCATCGCTTCGGCGCTCGCCAGCATGGCACCCGGTGCGATGCGTTCGATGACTTGTTGCCAGCGGTCGCCCTCGGTCATGCGAATCAGTTTGGAGTGGGACGCAGACTGCGTCGATGCGCGGGACTTTTCGCCCGACTATTTCGCCTTCCAGTTGGGCTCGCGCTTCTCGGCGAAGGCGCGCGGACCCTCGACGGTGTCCTCCGACTGCGACATGACGCGCTGGCCGTGGAAGGAGTGCGTGATTGCGTCACCCAAACTCATCTCCAGGCCGGAGTAGCTGGCCTCCTTGGTGGCGCGGATCGAGAGCGGGGCGCACTGCAGGATTTCGTCGGCCCAGCGGCGCGCCGTCGGCATCAGATCGGCGGCGGGCACGACCTCGTTGACGAGTCCCCACTGCAGCGCGTCCTGCGCCGTCATGTGCTTGGCGGTCAGCATGTAGCCCATCGCCACCTTGAGCGGGATGTGCCGTGGCAGGCGATGGACGCCCCCCGCCCCAGCCAGCAAGCCGACGCGAGGTTCCGGCAGGCCGAGCCGGGCGTGGTCGGCGGCGATGATGATGTCGCAGGCCAGCGCCATCTCGCAGCCGCCGCCGAGGGCGAAGCCGTTGACCGCAGCGATCATCGGCTTCCAGCAGTCGAAGTCGGCGGTGATCCCGCCGAAGCCGCCGGGCACCGGCGCGAAGCGCTCACCAGCGTGGTCGCCGCGGCTCGATTCGGCCGTGAACTTGAGGTCGTTGCCGGCTGAGAAGGCACGCTCACCGGCGCCGGTCAGGATCGCGATCCAGGCAGAGTCGTCGTTCTTGAACGTGTTCCAGGCGTCGGCCAGTTCGATCGTCGTGGGAGGGTGGATCGAGTTCATCCGCTCGGGGCGGTTGATCGTGATCGTGACGATCTGGTCATCTTGTTCGTAGTTGATAAATTCGTAGGCCACGGTGGCGCCTTTCTTGCTGGCTCGGATGGCTGCCAGTACGAAGTCTCGGCGAGGCTCGCGCAGCCGTCAATCGTTGGCTGGACCGAACGGGCCACGACTGGCAGGGTTCGATTCAAGCCTGCGGGCGGGAGGCCATGTGGCGGCAATTCGTGCGGTTGTGTTCGACTTCGGATCCGTCCTGTCGCGGACGGACCCGAACTACATCGGCTCATTCGAACGCGACTTTGGTCTAACGCGCGAGCAGTGGCGTCGGCTCTTCGCTGGGCCGCGCGCGGTCGAGTACCACGTGGGTGAGCGCTTCGACCAGGCGTCCGTCGAGCGCTACCTGAGCGACGAGCTGGCGGAGTTCTGCGGCGAGCGCTCACCAGATGCGGCGCGGCGGCTGGCCGGCGTATTCGACGATGTAAATTCGCAGGTCCCCAACGTCGAGCCGATCGGTCTGCTGACGCGGCTGCGCGCGGCGGAAGTGTTGGTGGGGATCCTGAGCAACGGGCCGGTCGAGAGCCTCGACCTGTTTCGCGCCCTGTTGGGTGAGGCGCTGCCGAAGGTCGTTGTGCTCTCGGGGACGCACGGCGTGCGCAAGCCGAAGCGCGACGCGTTCGAGACCGTCTCGGCGGAGTTGGGTGTCGCGCTGGAGCAGTGCTTCTTCATCGACGACCAGGAGGCGCTGGTCGAGGCGGCGCGCGAGTTGGGCATGGGCGGGCACCGATTTCGCGGTGACGTTCCTAAGCTGGAGGCTGAGTTGAGGGCGGCGGGCTTGAGCTTCTGATCGGGGACTTCTGATCAGGCAGCGAGTGCGCGGTACGTGCGCCGGAGGGGACGACGATGGAAGTAACACTGGCGCTGCTGGCCGAAGCGGCGAATGCGACGGTCGACGGCAAACTCAACATCCATGCCGCGTTCAGTACGTTGGCGGTGCAGCAGTTCCCCGCTTCGATTCCGCAGATGGTTCTGGTCCTGCGTCTCGAGATCGAAGACGCCGACTGGGGCCAGGATCGCTGGATCGGCGTGACGATTTTCGATGAGGACGACCAGGTCTTGGCGTCGTCCGACGCGCAGCTGACGCTGCCGTCGGAGGCTCCCGGCCAGCCGATCGCCTTCTTCCAGATGTTCCAGTTCGTGGGGCTGAGCTTCCCTGCCGCCGGCGACTATGAGGCCGTGATCGAGGTCGACGAAGAGGCGAAGGACAGCGTCTTGCTCAGCTTGCGCCACGCGGAGCCACCGCCGGAGCCTCCGGAGTAGGCGGCGCGCCTAGGCCCGGAAACAGGACGGCAAGTCACTCGTCGCCGATCGGCTGGAAGGTTCCGAACGACCACTCGTAGCCGTCGAGATCGCGCGCCGTGTAGACGCCGCCGGGGTCGTGCTCGGGGTGCTCGATCTCGCGCGTGATCTCGGCCCCTTCGGCCTTGGCATGGGCGTAGTGGGCGGCCGACGTCCTCGACGACGACGTATGGGCCCCAACGGGTCGACATGCCCTCGCCGCCGGATTGCAGCATCACGATGCCCGCCCCATGGCTGAGTTCGACGTGGCGGTAGTCGCCCTCGCCGTCGCGCACCAGCAGGTGCTCTTTGAAGCTAAAAGCGCGGGTGAGCCAGGCGATGGTGTCGGGTGCGCTGCGGTACTTCAAGACCGGATAGATATTCGGCGCGCCGGGTTTGACGCTGCTCATACGGTTCCCCCAATTTCGCTCCGCTGGGAGCGTGGACAGGATAGTTTTTCTCGGGGACCTACCCGTAGCCATGCGCTGAGGGCGCAGCGTCGATGCAGGCCACCACGATGCAGGCCACCACGATGCAGGCCTACGATGATGCCGCGCCGGGGACGATGCTTGCCGGGCGGAGTGGTGGGGGTGTGGGTCGCCCGCGCAGAGAAGAGGAGCCGCATGGTTGAGGAATGGCAGCCCAACGAATCAGAGCGGGATTGGGAGACGCCGCTCTTCCTGGTCGCGGGCGGTGTCTTCGCGGAGCGGGATGGAAAGATCCTGATTCTCAAGCGCGCGGGCGGCGAGATGAAGGGTGGCTGGGATGTGCCCGGTGGCATCGTCGAGCGTGGCGAGACGCCCCAGCTTGGTGCGATGCGGGAACTGGAGGAAGAGGCGGGCTTGCGGCCGTCCGGGCCGGTGCGGCTGGTGGGGGTGACGGCGATGCCGCTCTACGGCCAGGAGGCGGTGCGGATCATGTACTCGGCGTCGTGCGACGAGGGCGAGGTCGTGATCAGCGACGAGCATGAGGGCGTCCGCTAGATCGAGGCGACGGAATATCGCGAGCGCTACTTCTCCGACGAGGTGATCGCGACGCTGGAAGCGTCGAGTGCGCGGCACGGGGTGATCACGCGGGCGGTGCGGTCGACGCTGGATGAGTATTTGGGGCTGCGATAGTCTCGGACGGCTATTACGAAGACAAAACTGCTCCTTAGCCTTTCACTCGTAGCGACGGGCGTGATCGTCGTCGTGACGCTGCTTACGACTCTTGGCGCTACGGAACGGGATCCGACGCCGGACGGCACGTACGACTTCAGAAGCTACGAGCCGGGCAGTGAGTACGAGGTCGTGATCGAGCAGTTCCAGCGGTTCGGACCTCTGCGAGCGGATCTCGAATCCGACGAAACGAACCCGCTCGGGCCAGAGACTCGCGTCGAGACCATCAGGATCGTGCTCGACGAGTCCGGCAAGATCCGTTCGTGGTCTGAAGTTAGGTCCGCGGCGGGCGAGCTGTGGTTCACGTCCTCCACAGTGGATGGCCTTGAAACACGACGTGCTGATCTGACCGGCGAGACACAAACGCGACCCGTACCGGACGGTGAGGCAATTCGAGGCACACAAACCCTCGACTACGGCAGGGTCTTCGAAGGTCTCGGATGGCGGCGGGTTGGGCCCGCTAATTTCCGTGGTCGGCAGACCACTGTCTACGAATTGCTCACGACTGCCGATGAACCTGCGCTTGAGGGAGCGCAGCCGTTTCCCTATCTAGACGACCTTGTTGGGGTCACATCGTTCCGTAGCGAAGCTCCGTGGACGATGCGTCAGGGGTCGTGTTGAGGAACGCGCGGTATGCGGTGCTCCGTGACGGTCAAGAGATCGCATTGGAGTACTTCGTGGTGCTGAGTTCACGAAGAGTGTCGCGATGACGAAGCTAGACGGCGGCGCGAATTACGCGCATGCGTTCGAGTTGGACAGCCATCGCGCCCTCCACGATGACGGTCTGGGGGACGCCACGGTTGAGGGCCGCACGCTGGCCTGGCTGGTCATTTTGTAGCCAGCGGGAGGTAGGTGGCCGCCGCGTCGTTAGTGCGCGACGGCGGTGCCGCCATCGACGTTGTAGGACTGGCCCGTGATCCAGCTGCCTTGGTCGGAGCAGAGGTAGATGGTGGCCCAAGCGATGTCCTCGCCGGACCCGGCTCGGCCGATCGGGATACGGCTGTTGACCAACTCGTCCCAGACCTCGCCGCGGGGGATGTCGTCCATGCGGTAGGCGTCGACGACACCGGGGCAGATCGCGTTGACGCGGATGTTGTACTTGCCTACCTCTTGCGCCATCGACGCGGTGAGCACCTGCAGCCCCGCCTTGCTCGACGCGTACGCCGCCGCGTTGGGCGGCAGCAGCTTGCCCGCGATCGAGGAGATGTTGATGATCGCGCCGCTCTCGTCCTGCGCGACGAGCTTCTGGCCGAAGAAGTGGCTCATGTAGAAGGCGCCGTTGAGGTTGACGTTGATCACCTTGTGCCAGTCGTCGAGTGAGATCTCGGTTACGGGCACGCGATTACTGCCGCGCGCGGCGCCAGCGTTGTTAACGACGAAGTCGACCCGGCCAAGGTCGTTCACGACCTGGTTGGCCAGGGCCGCGACCGATTCCGGGTCCGAGACGTCGGAGGCGAGCGCGAGCGCCTTGCGGCCGGCCGCGCGCACCTCGTCGGCGACGGACTCGATGTTGGCCCAGCCGGCGGCCTTTTCGTCGTCGGGGTAGTTCTCCGGGGCACGGCCGGTGTCGGTCAAGACGATGTCGCAGCCCGCCTTGGCCATCTCCACAGCGATCGGACGGCCGATGCTGCGCATGCGTCCGGCGCCGGTGATGACCGCCACTTTGCCTTCCGGGCCCGTCAGTTCCAGTCCCGCCGTGGGGTTGCTCCTGTCGCCGCTTCACGCCCTGCTTCGCGCTGCGGCGAGTCTCGATCCGCTCGCGGGCCCGGTCAACGCCCGCCTCAACGCTGTGGGGTTCCGGCTCGGGTCCAGCCCAGGTGCGTTCCGTCCACGATGCTCCTATGCTGCGGGGGAAAAGCTGACGGCGTCAAACTGGAGACGTCACGTACGCAGCGCCCGCAGTCGGCGCGGAAGAAGGACGGTTCATGGAGCTACAGAACTGTGTGATTGTCGACGGCGTGCGGTCGCCGTTTACCCGAGGTGGGCGTGGAGCGTTCGTGGCGACGCGGCTGGACGAGGTCGCGGTCACTGTGCTCCAGACGCTGTTGGAGCGAAACAGCGTGCTCTCGCCGTACGACATCGAAGACCTCGGCCTGGGCAACGTGGGCGGCGTGGCGGAGCTGGCCGGCATCGGCGGCAACCACATCGCGCGTCTGGCCGGGCTGCCCGAGCATGTCTGCTCGTTCGACTCGAACCGCCAGTGCGGCTCCTCCATGGAGACCTTGCAGCGGATCGCGCAAGAGGTCATGGTCGGCCAGATCGACGTTGGCATCTCCATGGGCATCGAGCGCATGGGCCGGCAGCTTGGCGGCGGCGGTGGCGGCGAGAAGACTCGGATCACCGAGTTCAACGAAGGCCGCCTGGAACAGAACCCGCAGCAGCACGATTTGGCGCCGGACCACATGGACATGTTCTCGGTCCCGTTCCCGGACTACATCCTGGATTCGTCGCCGATCGTGTCGATGACCCAGACCGCGCAGAACGTGGCCGAGGTCTACGACCTGACCCGTCGCGAGTTGGACGAGTTCGCCGTCGATAGCCACAAGAAGTACGGCGACGCGTTGGAGGCTGGCTTCTACGAGGACGAGATCGTCCCCTTCGAAGTCGAACTGCCGGTCTTCAACGAAGACGGCGAATTGCAGCTTGACCAAACGGGCGAGCGCAAGACTGTCAGCTTCGACGAGGGCTACCGCGCGGGCACGAACTTCGAGAAGCTGAGCGAGCTTCCCACGATTCGCGGCCTGGTCAGCCACGGCAACAAGGAGCTGGTGATCACGGCGGGCAACTCCTGCCCCACGAATGACGGCGTCACCGCCGCGCTACTGATGAACGAGAACAAGGCCAAAGAGCTTGGTCTCAAGCCGCTTGCCCGCATCGTGGGTTTCGGCGTCGGCGGCGTGAAGCCGCAGGTCATGGGCCTCGGTCCGGTGCCCGCGACGGTCAAGGCGATGAACCACGCCGGCATCACGGCCGACCAGATCGACCGTGTTGAGTTCAACGAGGCCTTCGCGGCCCAGGTGATTCCGAGCATCAGCGATCTCGGTATCCCGATGGAGCGCGTCAACGTCAACGGCGGCTCGCTGGCGATCGGCCACCCGCTGGGCGCGACGGGCACCCGCCTGGTCACGACCGTGGCGCGTGAGCTGAAGCGCTCGGGCGGGAAGTACGGTCTTGCCACGCAGTGCATCGGCGCAGGCATGGGCATCTCGACCATCGTTGAGGCGGTCGACTAGTTAGTGATTCGGAGGCCGTGACCTAGACCGCCGGGGCCGTTGCGAAAGCGCTTCGGAACCGTTTGTCGACGAGATGGGTCGGAAGGTCTGCGAACTAGGTATGAAGAGAGGCCCGGCTTCGGCCGGGCCTCTTCTTGTCTCGGGACAGTGGCGCTGGTGACTTAGCCAGGCTGGTGGCTAGCCAGGCCATGCGCCGAGCTCAACATCGACCATGATCGTGCTGCCGTTGCGGTCAATCTCGAAGGTGACTTGGTCGCCGACATCGTATCCGTCGAGCAGTTGGGCAAGCTGTTCGAACTCGACCAGCATCGTGCCGTCGATCCGGAGGAGGCGGTCGCCGATTTCGATACCCGCCCGCTCGGCCGGCGCGTTGCGAACCACCGTGCCGATGGCGAGGTCGCCGGAGTCGGCACCGAACTCCGCGCTGATGCCGATCCAGGGGTGAGTGATCTGCTCGCCGGCGATCATCTGGTCGAGGAAGCGAGCCAGGACGTTCGACGGAATCGCGAAGCCGACGCCGACGGAGCCTCGGATCGGGCTCTCAACGCTGTTCGTGATACCCAACACGTTGCCCTGAGCATCGACCAGGACGCCACCCGAGTTGCCGGGATTGATGGCGGCGTCGGTCTGAATCAGGCCGCGCTGCGGTCGCTCGGTGGCACCGGCACGGGTCCGCTCGATGGCGGAGACGACACCGGTCGTCAGTGTTTGGTCCAGCCCGAACGGGGAGCCGATTGCGGCCACCCACTGGCCCACGTCGGCCAGGTCGGAGTCGGCCAGCGTGACAGCTTGTACGTCGAACTCCGCGACATCGATCTGGATGACGGCCAGGTCGTTGGCGCGATCGAAGCCGAGCACCTGGCCCACGGCCTGATTGCCGGCGGCGTC
>CAUYZA010000141.1:0-7690 GCA_963577225.1 Dehalococcoidia bacterium
GAAGGCCGCTATTACCAGGGTGGCGCGAACGCGGGGGAGGCGCTGCCCGGTACCGCCGCGATAACCCAGCTCTGGGGCGCGCCCGCTTGCTATGGCACTGCGTTGCAATTCGCCGAGTATTGCCGCAAGTACGGCAAGAGCCACGAGATGATGGCCCCGTTCATGGAGAACTCGCGCCGCAATGGTCTGATGTTCCCGGAGGGGTATTGGGCGCAGCACCGGCCGGAGGAACTGGCGCCGGAGGACTACCTGGCGTCGCGCTGGATCGCCAAGCCGGCGAACCTGTTCGACAATGACCTCCCGATCATGATGTCTGGCGCCTACTTGTTTTCCACGGCCGAACGCGCCGCGGGGATGAGACAGAAGCCGGTCTATATCCTCAATCACGCCTCGAGCAACACCCGTTCCCGCAGCCTGTTTCCCACGCTGGACGAGGTGGAGGAAGAAACCGCTCGCACGGCGCGGAAGATCTACGAGGGCGCGGGAATCACCGCGGCGGACCTGTCCTTCGAGAACATGTACGACGGCTTCTCGCTCTTTCACCAGTTCCACCTGGAGGGTCTGGGCTACCGCGGGATCAAGTTTGGCGAGGCGTTGGACTTCTACCAGACCGACATCAGTATCGAAGGGCCCAACCCGGTCTCGCCAAGCGGCGGCAATATCGGCAGCGGGCGCAGCCGCGTCTGGATGCATACGGATTGCATCCAGCAGCTGCAGGGGCGCGCAGGAGCGCGTCAGGTCACTGGGGTCAAGCCGGAGGTCGCGGTCTCCGGCGGGCCGATGCCCTCGGGCGGGAACTACACGGTTTGGAGCGCCAGCCCCGACTAGTCCGTGGCTGAAACGGCAGGAGACTTGCAGGTGGTGGTTCTGATCAGCTTTGACATCGACGGCACGCTCGAGGTGGGCGACCCGCCGGGCGTGTTGACCATGGATATGGTGCGCCTGGTGCGGGAGAAGGGCTTCCTGATCGGGAGCTGCTCCGACCGCACGCTGAGCGGCCAACGTGCGATCTGGGCGCAGCACGAGATCGAGGTCGACTTCGTCGTCTCCAAGCACATGCTGCCCGACGTGAAGGCGCAGTTCGAAGCCGACGTGTATTACCACATCGGCGACCGGGAAGATCTCGACCGCCGGTACGCGCTCGCGGCCGGATTCGAGTTCCTCTGGCCGCACGAGGCGGTCGCCCATCCGCATTTCCTGGCCACGGGCTGATTCAGGGATCGTGACGGACCGCGGCTAAGCCGGGTCCGGGATTGGGTCGTCCCAATCGATGCCGCACTGAGAGCACCAGCGCAGGAGCCAGTAGTCGCCGTCGGGGCTCTCGTCGCCGCGTTCCGCGTGGATCTGACCTCCGCAGCGACACGGCCTGGGAAAGCCCCGCCAGCAGCCGCCGCAGTGTGCACCGGTCTCGTGTTCCTGTTGGAACTGGGGATGCAGCGTGGTCATCAGCCTCATCCTAGCGTGAACGATCGCACCGGCTCTTCCCGGCGACCAGCTCCCGCACGACGTTGGTACAGACGATCATCCCCGCCGCAGCTTGGTCCGTCACCCGCGCCGCGATCTGCATCGCCGTGCCGTAGAGGTCGTCGTGCTCGGCGATGGCTCGCCCGCGTTGAGGCCGATCTTTACCCCCAGGTCAGGTTTAGCGAGGTTGGCCACTGTTTCCTGGATCTCGCTTGCGCGCAGTCGAGGGCGTTGGAGGCGGTTCTTTCCGCGCTTCCCGATGCCGCGTGCGATCGGCGCGCCTGACGCGCATCCACGACCTGCGCGGTCGTGGATGCGGCGGATACGCTCGGCCGCGGCTGGGCCGTCTTCGCCTTGGCCGACGGCTCTGCGGTGTCGCCCGCACCCGCTATCCCCGAGGGCCAGCTCAGCGCCGAGGCGATCGCGATCCTCGATGAGGCGTACAAGTGGATTCTGGTGCCGGAGCAGCCGGCCCAGGGCGACCAACTCAACGCACTTCGTTGGAACGTGGTTCAGCTCCGTGGGGACGTCACGGAACGGGGCAGCGTGGTCGACCGCGTGGCGCATCGACTGGAACAGGACGAGCTGCTGCTCACCAAGTGGTCGCCGCACGGCCTCAAGCGGGAGCTCGATCAATGGCTCTGGAAGGAGGACGCGCCACACGTGTCGGCAGCGCAACTCTGGGACTATTTCGCTCGCTACCCCTACCTATCCCGGCTCCGGGCCAGGGGCGTCCTCGGGGGCGCGATCAAGGACGGTGCGCGGACCGACGACTACTGGGGCTACGCGAAGGGTGTGCAGGACGACAACTACGAAGGGTTGTCCTTGGCCGAGCCGGTCTCGGAAGTGTACTTCGATGGGTCCGACCTGCTCGTCCGCCCAGAGACGGCGCAAGCAGCAACTGCCGCAGGCTGGAAGCGCAGCGGTTGGTGGGGACTCCGCGGCGCCGTCTGGAGCGACGTCGGCACCTGCATCTGCCCACCCGACCAAAAAGCTGCAACGGTTTCACGGCTCGGTACGGCTGGACCCCAAGCGTCTCGGGACGAGCAGCGCCTCAATCGGAGACGAGATCCTGCAGCACCTCGAGGGACTTCCCGACGCGGACGTGACGGTGACGCTGGACATCGAAGCCCGGGTGCCGGATGGGATTCCGGACAAGATCGTCCGAGATATCTCGGAGAACGCCAAAGTCCTGGGTTTCGAGGAGGGGTACGGTTTCGAGGAGGACTGAGGATTCCAAAGTCCGAGGGGCTCCCGCGTTGGGGATTCGGCTGGTTGCCCGATCGGCGGCCCGTCCTGAAGTAGCGCGGGAACCCGTACCCGACCTTCCTCTTCTCCAGCGTGCGCAACCGCGGTCGACAAGCGGGCACCTATTGCTTGTTGTGTGAAGCTATTTCCCCCGTAGAGGGGGTGCCCGGCTGGGTCTGGGACGCTTCGGCCTCCGACGTTCGCTACCGTGCCCTCATGCGACGGAATTCCCAGTACAGACATCTCACCGTCGGTCTGCTGACGATTCTCGTCGGCGCGCTACTCGTGACAGCGTGTGGGGGCGGATCAGAATCCGGCGGCACGGCGGTGGCCGAATCCCGCGTCACGGTGGTGGCGGTCGATCTCGTAGCAGGGGCAGGGGAAGTGACCTACGTCGTGGGCGCCTCCCTCCCGGAAACGGTGCGGGTGTCGGTGCCATGTGCGCAAGAGGTCGCGGTCGGTAAGCCGATCCCCTCCTCCGTGCAGACCGCACTCTCGACCCAGCTCGATGCGGCGGGCGTCGAAGAAGCGACCGCCGCCGGGGTGCTGGAGGGCACAGAGCGAATCGCCTTCACCTCCTACCGCGATGACGCGGAGATCTACACCATGCGGTCCGATGGGACGGACGTGCGCCAGCTGACGGCGAACGCTGCGTCGGACTTCAGCCCCGATTGGTCCCCCGACGGAATCCGGATCGCCTTCCACTCCGACCGAGACGGCGATTCTAAGATCTACACCATGCGGGCCGATGGGACAGACGTGCGCCAACTGACGGTGAACGATGGGACGAGCGGGTCCCCCGCTTGGTCCCCTGATGGGACACGGATCGCCTTCGACTCCGCCCGCCATGGCAAGCTTCCCGGGATCTACATCATGCGGTCCGATGGGGCGGACGTGCGCCAACTGATGGTGGAGGCCTTGGATCTTTCGGCAGATGGTCTGACCGCTTCGGAGGTCGCCGAGCGCATGAGTATTGCGACATCGACCGTCGAGACGCACCTCAAGCACGCCAGAGAGAAGCTGGGCGTCAAGGGTCTAACAGGGGCGCAGTCGGCGGCCGCGTTGGCACGGGCGCGGGGCTAGCCCATAGAGCCCAGTTTCAGCGATACCGATCGCTGATCGCCCCCAAGATGTTCGCCGCGATTCCAGACCCGCCGCCAATCACGATCCCGAGTCCGATCGATTCGCCCCAAGCACCCGTCACCGCGCCGACAACAACCCCAACGACCAGTCCGATGGTCGCGCCGCCCCATACTGCTGATCCTTGCTGCTCTCGCACACAAGCTCCTTCTTCTCATCACGCGAGAGATTAGCATGTGCGAAACGCCCCTCGACACAGCGGTCGCCGCCTATCTCATGGCCTGCGCGGTCGAGGGCAAGACCGCCCGCACGCTGCTTTTTCGGCTAGGTCGCCGGCACTTCCCCCGCGGCGGCAGGATGGCGGGATCGAGCATGGCGGACGGGGGTGCGGGGGTCGCACGGTCTAGGCGCGGCCGGAGCGCGCAGCGCCGCGTCGCCATCGGGGCCCGGAGCCTCTGGCACCGGGCACCGGTGGGGCACGGATAGGAGATCGGGTCTGGAATCCCGTGAACGCGTGAGCGTGAGAGGCGCGCGACCATCGGACCAACGGGCTTGCTCTCGCCCCGCTAGCATCCGGGTCGAAGTGCGAGAGGCTGGAGGGCCACGTGGTCGAGTCGCTGGAGAGCAAGGTGGCGCTCATCACCGGGGGCGGCACGGGAATCGGCCGCTCGACGGCGGAGCTGATGGCCGAACGGGGCGCCCAGGTGGTCGTTGTGGGCCGCCGCCGCGAGCCCCTGGACGAAGTTAGTCGCCGAGATCGGCTCCGCCGCTTCCGCCATCACCACCGACATGACCGATCCCGTCGCCGTGGAGCAACTCGCCGCCGCGGTGTTGGCGCAGCATGGCTACGTGGACATCGTCGTCAACAACGCGGGCTTCTCGTCGCAGGTACGGCACCCGTTGCGCACCACCGCCGAGGAGTTCCGCGCCGTCGTCGATGTCAACGCGCTGGGGCCGATCGTGCTCACGCGCGAGCTGCTCCCGGGCATGATCGAGCGCGGCGGCGGCGACGTGGTGCTGGTCAACTCGATGGCCGCTCTCACCCCCAGCGTCTTTCCAGGCGTCCCCTACAGCGCCGCGAAGGCAGCCGCCCGCGCTTACATGCAGGTGCTGGCGAAGGAGATGCGCGGCGACGGCATCCGCTGCATCGATGTTTTCCCGGGTGAGGTGGACACCCCCATCCTCGACAACCGGCCCATGGCTCCCGACGCCGATGCCCGCGCGACGATGATGATGCCCGAGGACATCGCCGAGGTGATCGTCCTGGCCGTGTCGCTGCCGCGGCGAACGACGATGTTGGAGGTGGCGCTGCGCCCGACGCAGCCGCGGGAGATGGCCGCGGAGGTCCAAGCCTCGCGCGACGCGCAGCCCCCCCAGGCTAGGGGTGGGGACCTACGACTCCGCCAAGGCAGCCGAGGTTCACGCCTCCTTCAGTCCCGCAACGAATGGTGGACACTCGCCCGCCTGGTCCCGCTCACACGCCCCGCACAGTGTCCCCCGACTGCCGTCTGTCTCGCGGAGAGGCAGCGGGTGATCCGCACGGGGTCCACTTTGCATTGGAGCGGCACCCTTGCCGCGCCTATTGAGGCGAAGGGATGCACGCGAGGGGGCGCAGGAGGCTAGCCAAGCCCAACCTCATCTGCTCCGATGGTTTCTGGATGCGTGCGCGGTAGCCCCACCCCCACCACTAGATTGCGAGACACCATGCCAACCGACACCCCACACGGCTATCCCGAGCCCTGCTGCGATGCCTGCCGTTGCCGGCAGGACGATCATCACCTCGCCACAGCGCTGAGCCGTGTCACGGTGGCGCTGACCTCGCGAGGCGTTTAAGCGATGCCGGCCCTGAAATTCGGCTTTCTGTTCTCGCTTCGCAACCCCGCCGCGTTCCGCAAGCCGTGGGCGCAGCTCTATCAGGAGACGCTCGACCAAATCGTGATCGCCGAGGAGCTCGGTTTCGACAGCGTATGGATCTCAGAGCACCATGGCGCGGCCGACGGTTACTGCCCTTCGGTCCTGCCCGTCGTCGCCGCCGCTGCCGCTCGCACCTCCACCATCACGCTGGGCACGCGACTGATGCTCCTCCCCCTCCATCACCCCGTGCGCGTCGCCGAGGACGCCGCCGTCGTCGACATCATGGCCGAGGGCCGCTTCGTCCTCGGCATCGCCGTCGGCTACGTCCCGCGCGAATACCCCGCCTTCGGCGTCAATCGCCGCCACCGCCCCTCACTCATCGAGGAGGGCATCGAGATCATACGTCGCTGCTGGCGCGAGGAGGAGTTTGACTTCGCGGGCAAACGCTTCCAGCTCAAGGGCGTCCGGGTCGAGCCGAAACCCTATCAGGAAGGGGGCCCGCCGATCTGGATTGGCGGAACGGCGGGCCCGGCCCTCGATCGGGTCGCGCGACTGGGTGATGGTTACCACTTCGTTGGCGGGCGTTCGATCTATCAGACGTATGCCGCCGCGATGCGCGGCGCGGGACGCGATCCACGCTCCATCCCGGTCTACGACAGCCGGGACTTCTACCTGGGCGAAGACGACCAGCGCGCCTGGGAAGAATCGCGCGAACACATCTTCCACTCCTACTCGGGCTACGCGCAGTGGGGTCGCGAAGCTGCCGAGGCCGACGGCAACGAGCTCGGCCCCGAACCGGCCGAATCCCCGGAGGCCATGCGCGAGCAGACCGATGTCTGGGTCGGCGGCCCCGAGACGATCATCGCGAAATTCGAAGAGCGCCTGGCCCAAGTTCCGATTGACGGCACGATCATGCGCATGCCCCCCGGCATCGACCACGATCGCGCCGTCCAGCTCATGACACGCGTCGCAGAGCGAGTCTTGCCCCACTTCCGCGACTGATCGCCCCGGCCGCGCCCGGGACGCCCTGCCCGCCTTATGTTCTGCGGTCCGCGCCGCGCTGTAACGTTTGGCCGGATGCCCCGTCTCTCTCCTAGAAAGAGAGAGAGGTTTCCTCATGACCACCCTGATGCGCTCCCGCTCCCGATTGCTCCTGGCTGCTCTGGCCCTCGTGCTGACGGTGACCACCTTGCCCCGGATCGCGGAGGCGGCACCAAATACGCCCCTGCCAATCGATCAAGGGCAGTGCTACGTTCTCCCGCCGGGCTTTGACACGACGCCGGCATTTGTTCAAAACACACTCAAATCCGTCCGGTGTGATGGCCAGACCATCGAGTCGCAGGCCCTCGAATCGATCAAGATCGTCTTTGGCACCGCCGTGCAGTCGGCGTGGCGCGACGTCGCGTACGAACAAGATCTGTCCGCTCCCGGTGCAGCCGCGTATTACGCCGCCGGGAACACGACGAACCCAGCGTTCGCCAAAGCGGTTGCTGCCCGCGCACGCTACGCGGCCACCGCGTTCCTCAAAGGGGACCACCCGCTGGCCTTGAACGTCATGTCGTCGATTCAGAATGCACTGGGTACCCAGTACGCTGGCTCCATGACTACGAGTGATGGATGGCATTTGCAGGTGTTCACGAGCTACGCCGTGAAGTACCTGCAGTACCTCATCGCCAACCCGACGCCTTAGCGCTCATTCCTCGGTTTATCCGCGCGGAGGGCAGACTTTGGTCTGCCCTTCGCGTCTGCTCGCTCTAGTCATGGGGCAACGGAGCTGGCGAAATGGGGGAATTCGCGGGGCGTACTGCATGCAGATTGAGGCGAAGGGACGCACGCGAGGGGGTGCGGGAGGCCAGCCCGCCCACGGTCCTTTCGAAGAACGTTAGAGCCTGCCCCCGGACCCCCAGCCCGCGTGGAACTCGGCGTGGCGAGGGCGGGTACTACGTGTTTGTGGTGCGAGGGCATTTCCCCCCTTGAGGGAGTGCGGCTGGGACGGGGCACGGGGGGACGGTCGTGGGGCGGTCCACGCGGAGCCGGCAGTCCT
>CAUYZA010000142.1:0-7690 GCA_963577225.1 Dehalococcoidia bacterium
CTGCGCAATGATGCGCCGCAATGATCTCCTGCTCGATCCGCGCTTCATCACCGCTGCATTCCGGCGGAGGAACTGGACCGATCTGCATGCGGAAATCCGCGCCTGGGTTTTGACCTTCCGCTCGATCGCAGAGCTCGAGGCCCAGGTCAGCGAAGCCGGGCTGGCCGTCGGCACGATCCGGACCGTCCGCGAAATCGCAGCGTCGGAGTGGGCGGCGGAGCGGGGCGCGATTCGTGAGGTCGACGATCGATCCGGGGGGCGGGCACGCGTGCCTGCCCCGCCCTGGCGCTTCGGCAAATCCCGCCTGCCCGACGCTGGGCTGCCGCCGTTCCAGGGCGAGCACAATGCGGAGATCCTCGCCGATCTGGGGATCGACGAGGGCGAGATCCACGCGCTTGTCGAGAGCGGCGTCCTGATCCGCCGGGTTCCGCGCTGAGGTCTGCATCGCTTCGTGCGCGCGCTTCCGCACGCACCGGTGAGGCCGTAGCCTGCGGGGCGATTGGGGGGCGTCATGACTGAGATCCGTTGCACTGTCCAGAGGGGGCCGTCCCGAGCGAGTTGCGTGATTGGCTAGTGGCCGAGCTGTCACAGGTGGTGAGCGAGGACCTCGGGGGATCAGCGGACGACGTGACCGTGATGTTTGCCGAGATTCCGCGCGGCTTCGGCTCCCGCGGCGGTGAGCCGTCGACTACCTCACTCGTCGCGACCTCGGTGCCGGAAGGCTTCGGGCAGCCGGCGCGGGAGGCCCTGCTGCGGGCGCTCAACGATTGCTGGTGCGCGGTCACAGGGTGCCGCGCGGATGAACTCGTCGTGAGCACGGGCGACGCGGTATCCTGAGCCGAAGTTCGGAGGTCGTCTCACGCCGGTCTATCGTTGCCGCGTCCCCGCCGGATCGCTCGCCTTGGATCAACGGCAAGCCATCGCACGCCGTTTCACGGACATTCACTGCGACTCGACGGGTGCCCCCCGCAACTTCGTGCACGTCTTCTTCGAGGACCGCGACGATGGCGGCTACTACCTGGCGGGGAGCAACCGTGCCGGGCGGCCCGCCGAGGTGCGTGAGGTGCTGCTGCACCAGCTGTGTGGGGCGCTGGCCGAAGCGGCGGGGGTTGCTCGTGCGTCGGTGGGTGGCCACATCAGCGAATCGCCCGCATCCTGGGCGATGGAGGCCGGCGAGATTCTGCCGGAGCCTGGCGACGAGGGCCCGGCATGGTTCGCGGGGCACGCCGCCGCGCCGGGCTAGCGCGACTCCGCCTCCCGCCATCCCACAGTGCGCGTGCTCGCCGCGGCGGAATGAAGACGCAGCCGACTGGTTTCATCACTTAAGACGGCGCTCAATCGAAGTTGCGCGCCCAGGCGTCTGGGTCCCGGAGCCGCACGTTGTGCTCGAGCTCCGACAGAGGAAGCTGCACACCGGAGGGAGCACCCCCCGTCTGGCACTTGCACACCCCGCGCGTCTTCGTCGACGACCCCGAAGGCCTGGCCGCGTTTCCGCGCACGGCCTTTGACGCTCCAGGGGAATTTCATGCCGATCGGCCCACAGAACTGCAGATCGATGATTCGATCCTCATGCTCAGCGGCACCGAGGCGCGCGGGGCGATGGCTCTCGGCCTGTGGGCTCGGCCGCTGCCGCCGGGCTCGGGCACTCCAGGGTCGCGGTCGACTACGTCGACGCCGTCTCCGGCACTTCCATCTTGACGCCCATCTGCATCGCCGCTTCGAGGAGCCCGGCGACCACGAAATAATCCACCAGCATCTCGTCCCGGAACGTGAAGATGCTCGTGACAGTGAACTCCAGCGTCTGGCCGGTGGCGGGGACGCCGATGAAGGGGTTCGCGTGGGTCGCCTTCATCCGCCAGATTCCCACGGCCTGATCGTCCGAGGCAATCACGTGTTGCACGTCGACCTCCACGTCGGGGAAGGTCTCGCGGAAGCCGCTGACGTGCGCGAGCAAGGCTGCCTGCCCGCGATTGTCCGGCTGGGAGTGATCAATGAAGTCGTCGGCCGTGAATTCGTCGATCGCAGAGAAATTGCCCTTGGCCACGGCCTCTTCGAGGTAGGTGCGCATGACCTGTGCGGAACGTTCTTGGCTCATCTGATCTCTCCTGGACTCGACGCACTTGATACTTCCGCGAAGCTACCAGATCTGACCGGACCATCTCCAAGCTGGCTAGCCCCCAGCGTCTGTTCTTGCGGATCGTTCGGCTGGGGCCGCCGAACTCGTCGCCGTCTCCTGTTGTGATCGAACGATTGCCGCGGCGCAACGCTGGGTTGGATCCCGGCTTCGGCAATGCGGGCAGGAGGAGAGCGATCGGGCTCGACTGGTGGGACTTGCGCGCTCGTCCGCCCCCGCCCGAGGCGGGTCGCTGGTAGCCTACCGGGCGAACAGGAAGGCCCCCATGCCCGCCACGATCGAATTGACCACCGACGAGCTACTGGCCACGACCCGTGCCGTGCGCAAGCGGCTGGACTTCGACCGCCCCGTTGACATGGAGCTAGTCGCAGAATGTCTGCAGCTCGGGCTGCAGGCGCCGACCGGCTCGAACGCACAAGGCTGGCACTTCATGGTCGTGACGGACGACGACAAGAAGCAAGCGATCGGCGAGCTGTACCGGGACGTGTTTTTCAACACGTATGCGCCGTCGCCGGGCTCGGTCCACTCGCTCGCGAAGGAAGCGCCCGCGGCCGAGCAGAAAATCGCGATCGCGGTGCGAGACTCCGCCGACCACCTGGCGCACAACATGGACCGCGTACCCGTGATGGTGATCCCCTGTGTCATGGGCCGGCTGAACCTCGTCCCGCCGGAATCGGCAACGCTCGCCTGGACGGGGTCGCTCGGATCGATCTTCCCCGCCGTCTGGAGCTTCATGCTCGCCGCGCGCTCGCGGGGCTTGGGCACCTGTTGGACCTCGCTCCATCTCCCCAAGGAGCAGGAGGTCGCCGAGATCCTGGGCATCCCCTACGACGAGGTGACCCAGACCGCGCTCATCAGCGTGGGCCACACGATCGGCGACGAGTTCAAAGCAACGACGCGGCGGCCCCTAGCGAACTCCCTGCACGTCGATCAGTGGTAGGACGGCTCCGTCTCACGATGCCTCATCCTGTGGTCGCGCAACCACTACACTCCGAGCCCAGCAGAGCTGAACTTTATCGAAAAGGGAGCCATCGACAATGCGTGCAGCAGTATTTCATGAGGTTGGCCAGCCACTCACTGTCGAAGAGATCGAGGTCGACGCTCCCGGGCCGCGGGAGGTCCTGGTCGACACCGCCGCCTCTGGGGTCTGTCATAGCGACCTCCACTTCGTCGAAGGGCTCTACGACATCTCGATGATGGGAGGCACGCCGGCCATCCTGGGCCACGAGGGCGCCGGCATCGTCGCCGCCGTGGGCGATGCGGTCACCGAGTTCGTCCCCGGCGACCATGTCATCTCCTGCCCTTCCGTCTTCTGTGGCAACTGTGACTTCTGCCTGGTCGGGCAGACGCACCTCTGCCAGAGCCCCTCGACACGCCGATCATCGTCCGATCCGCCCAAATACACGTTGGACGGCGCACCGGTGACGCAGTTCGCGGGTCTCTCCACGTACGCGGAGCAGATGCTGGTGCACGAGAACGCGCTCGTGAAGATTCGCGACGATATGCCGCTCGACAAAGCCGCCCTGATCGGCTGTGGTGTGACGACCGGTGTAGGCGCAGCACTCAATACAGCCAAGGTAGAACCGGGGTCGACCGTCGCGGTGTTCGGGGCCGGGGGCATCGGGCTCTCGGCGATCCAAGGCGCGCGCATCGCCGGCGCGCGCATGATCATCGCGGTCGACACGGTCGAGTCAAAGTTGGGTACGGCGCGTGAATTTGGCGCGACCCACTCGGTGGACGCCTCCTCATCCGATCCGGTCGAGGCGATCCGGGAGCTCACCGGGGGCGGCGCCGACTACACGTTCGAAGCCATCGGGCTCAAGATCGCCGCGGAGCAATGTTTCGAGTCCATCCGCCGGGGGGGCCTGGCGACGATCATCGGCATGATTCCCCAGGGCCAGAAGATCGAGCTCGACGGCCCGAGCTTCCTGCAAGAGAAAAAAATCCAGGGCAGCAGCATGGGCTCGAACCGCTTCCGCATCGACATGCCGCGCTACATCGACTTCTACCAGCAAGGGCGGCTCCTCCTCGACGAGATGGTGACGCGCACCGGGACGCTGGAGGACCTCAACGAGGCCTTCCGCGCCATGAAGGCCGGCGAGGTCGCTCGGACCGTCCTGACGATGGACTAACGTCGGGTCGGCGGACACACCGGCGTAAACCCCGCGCGGTTCGTCGCACGGCGGCCCGACCCCGATGTGGTCATCGTGCGCAGCGACTGTTGCGCGAACAGGAAGATGGCGCGCCTCTCGAACGAGCCAGCCCGGGTAGTACCATGCGGCGGTCATGCAAACTCCGCTTTCGCTTGATGCCTCGGCGTTACCCAGCCGTCCCCGGCTCGCTGCGTTCTCGCTCTGGGACAACCTCACGCGACCGGCGATCGTGGAACCCACGGATGTCCCCTGGCATGGCGAAGCCCTGACACCCGACTGGCTCACGGCCGTCGTGGGTAAGGGTGTCGATGGGGCGCGGGTCCTCGACATCGCCGTGGTGGGGGGTAACGATGGATCGAGTGCGCGCCGCATGCTCGCGCTTGAGTGGAACGAGGCTGGCCAGGCCGCGGACCTCCCGGCGCGCGTTTTCACGAAATCCACGCCGACCTTGCCGATGCGGCTCTCCGCAGGAAAATCTGCCCCGTCGGAGGGCCGCTTTCTGACCGATCTCCGCCCCCTGCTCGCGATCGAAGCCCCACACTGCCTCTACACAATGCGTGATTCTCGCAGCGGCCGGTCGTTTCACCTGATGGAAGATCTCACCGCGACATGCGGGGCAGTGTTCTGCCACGCGACTTCGCCGATCGACCGCAGCCAGGCCGAGCAGATCGTGGATACGCTGGCCACCCTGCACGGCACCTTCCTGCACCCGTCGAATCATCTCGACCTCACCTGGTTGCGCACGCATGAGGACTTCTTCCACGCCGCGGCGCGGAACGGGGTCGAAGCGGGACACGATCAGGCGATGGTCCGCGCCGCCGACGTCATCCCGTCCTCGGTCCGTGCACAGAAGGCGCGCATCTGGCCTGCGGCTGTCGCCGGACTCGCCCTGCACGCCGCACACCGGCGGACGGTCATCCATTCCGACGTGCACCTGGGCAACTGGTACATCACCGACCAAGGGCGGCTGGGCCTGACCGACTGGGCCCGGGTCTGCCGGGGCCATTGGGCGAGAGACCTCGCGTACGCCTTGATGAGCACGCTCGACGTGCCGGACCGGCGAGCGTGGGAGCGCCCGTTGATCGAGCGGTACTGCGCCCGGCTCAGTGAGCGGGCGGGACAGGCGATCGGCTTCGCGACCGCCTGGGACGGCTACCGCCAGCAGGCATGCGCCGCGCTGCTGATGTGGACGCCGACGTTGTGCCCGCCACCGACGCTACCAGACATGCAACCGGTGGCGACCTCGATGCGGATGATCGAGCGCATCACCGCCGCGATGGATGACCTCGACGTCTTGACGCCGTCCTGATGGACAGCGCCCACGACCCTGGAGCGTTGCTGCCATGAGCGATCTGCCTGAAACCTACCAGTGGCTCGGCGAAGCACTGCTTGAAGAGATCGTCGTGCGCGCGGGCCTCGACCAGGCCCAGGCGCCGTCGCAGGATTCCGTGCCAGTTACGCTGCATTTCGTTGTGACCGCCGACGCCGAGGATGGTTGTCTCGTGATTCGCGGAGACCGCATCGGCCAAGCGCCGCTCGAGCTGCGACTCGATCTCGCCTGAGCACCGATGGCGCGTGCTGTTGCGCGGCTCGATGTGGATCACGCCAAGGTGAAGCCCTCGTACCCCGCGCCGGCAATCTCGGCGCAGCGTTCCCGGTACTGTGGAAATCCGCCCGTGTACGCCATGTAGACGCGCTTCTTCCCGGGAACGTTGGCGCCTACGTACCAGGAATTGCACGACGGGTCGGTCCGGATCGAACCCTCTACGAGCGAGTTCGAGTGTTCCACCCAGGCCTCCTGCGCCTCCGGCGTCGGCTCGATCGTCTGCAGGCCGCGTTCGCGCAGATAGTCCAGGCAGTCCGCAATCCACTCTACGTGGTGCTCAATCCCCATGACCATGTTGGCGAGCACCGAGGGGCTGAGGGGCCCGGTCACCGTGAACAGATTGGGAAAGCCGGCCACCTGCAACCCGAGGTATGTCCGCGCACCTTCACGCTCCCAGAACTCGCGCAGTGACGCGCCGCCAGCGCCCCGGATATCGATGCGGTTGAGAGCGCCGGTCATTGCGTCGAACCCGGTCGCGTACACGATCACATCGAGTTCGACCTCCCCCTCCTCCGTCCGAATGCCCGCAGGGGTGACTTCCAGGCTCGGGTTGTTGCGGAGGTCGACGAGGCTGACGTTGTCCCGATTGAACGTCTCGAAGTAGTCCGTATCGATGATCTGACGCTTGCAGCCCATCGGGTAGTGCGGGATCAGGGCCTCGGCGACATCCGCATCGCGCACTGCGCGTCGGATCAGCTCGGCGTACAGCTCCGTGGCCGCGTAGTTGGCCTCCATGTCGATCATCACGTCACCCCAGGCCAACGGGGCGGACCAGCCCAGCTCGTCGAGCAGCGCGGCCCGCTGCTCCGGCGGCGTCTCAAGGATCTTGCGCGTGGGCGGATCGCCCGCCAAGAGCGCGCCCCCGAAGTGCACCACGCCGTTCATCGACTCTCGCTGCGCTGCGCGCAGCTCCGGATAGTTCGCCTTGAGCTCCTCCAGCTCACCTGACCGCAGCGGACGGTTGTTCGCCGGCAACGTGTACGCCGCCGAGCGCTGGAACACCGTGAGGTGCCCAGCCTCTGCCGCGATCACGGGGATGGATTGCACGCCGGAAGAGCCCGTGCCCATGATGCCAACACGCTTGCCGGCGAAGTCGAACCCCTCACGCGGAAAATTGTTCGTGTAGAGCGTGGTTCCGCTGAAGCGGTCGATCCCCGGGATGTCGGGTGTGAGCGGTGCCGACAGACAGCCAGTCGCGGCGATGACGAAGTGCGCCGCGTATTGGTCCCTGCGATCCGTCTCGACGGTCCACACGCTGCGCGCCTCGTCCCAGGTCATCGCAGTGACCCGAGTCTCGAGCTCGATATCCGGCCGTAAGTCCAGTCGGTCCGCCACGAAGTTGAGGTAGCGCTCGATCTCGGCCTGCGCCGGCATCACCTCGGTCCAGTCCCACTCCTGCTCGATCCGAGGGTCAAAAGAGTAGGAATACTCAATGCTTTCCACGTCGCAACGTGCACCTGGATAGCGGTTCCAGTACCACGTGCCCCCGACGCCGTCCCCCGCCTCGATCACGTGGCCCCGGTAGCCCAGCTCACGAAGCTTGTGCAGCGCGTACAGCCCGCCGAAGCCAGCACCGATGACGATGGCGTCGTAGTCCACCGCCGTCTCGCGCGACGGATCCTGTCGTTCCATCGTTGTCATGCTGTGCCTCCCGAAGCGCTGATCCCAGACCAAATGCCCGGCCAGGCTACTACAGCCATCCCAGCCATCGACAGGATCAGCCGACGTCGTCGGACGTTCGGGTCGTCGCAGTCGCGATGTGCCATCGCCGCTGTCGTGCGCGTCGGGGTGGGGCCG
>CAUYZA010000143.1:0-7607 GCA_963577225.1 Dehalococcoidia bacterium
CCAGCAGGGAGACGCAAACTCGATCATTGAGTGGGCAGAAGGTGTCGTGGAGCGGGCGCGGAGGGCCGTCGAGCGTACGCCGGACCAGCTGCCAATCCTGCGCGACGCCGGCGTGGTCGACGCGGGAGCGCTTGGCCTGTCGACGCTGCTGGAGGGGCTGCTGCTGGGACTGCGCGGAGATTCGCTACCCGCCGAGTCGCGCGAGGCCGGGACGATCGATCCCCAGTGGATGGCCGAGGCGGGGGCCGGGCTCGCAGAATCGTCGGGGTTCTGCACAGAGTTCGTCGTCGACATCGTGGGGCCCAAGGCGAGCGTGGACAGCGCGGCGCTGCGTCGGTCGATGGAGGCGCTGGGGGAATCCGTGCTGGTCGTGGGCGACCGGCAGATGGCGCACGTCCATCTGCACACGACCGATCCCGAAGCCGCGTTCGCGGCGGGAGCGAGCTTCGGTCGGGTCAGCGAAGGCAAAGCCGACGACTTAGCAGCGCAACACGCTGTCCTGCAACCGGGCGCTGGCCTGGCCGAGATGGCCGTCGTCGCGGTGGCCTCCGGCCACGGCTACATCGACCAGTTCCGCTCGCTGGGCGTGTCGGTGATCGTGCCGGGCGGGCAGACGATGAACCCCAGCGCGGCGGCGATCTTGCGCGCAGCGCAGACGACGCATGCGCGAGAGGTGCTCGTGCTGCCGAATAACATCAACATCCTGCCGACCGCTGAGCAGGCCGCGCAGTTGGCGGGAGCGGATGAGCCGCGGTTGCACGTCGTGGGAACACGAAGCCAGCCCGCGGGCGTGGCGGCGCTAACGGCGCTGATCCAGGGTGCGAGCGCGGAGGACAACGCGGCGATGATGACAGAGGCAGCGACGAGCTTGCTGGCTGGCGCCGTGACCTATGCCGCGCGGTCGATCGAGGAGCCGTTGAGGCTCGTGCAGGGGCAGCCTTTCGCGCTACTGGAGTCCGAGATCGTCGCGGCCGCGGAGGAGCTGGACGACGCCCTCTGCCTGCTGGTCGGCAAGATGCTGGCGCAGGCGCCCTCCGCCTCGCTGCTGACGCTCTATCGGGGCGGCGATGTCTCCGCGGAGGCGAGCGAAGCGGCCATCGAGCGGATCAGGCAGGCCGTACCGGCCGGGGTCGAGGTCGAGCTTGTCATAGGCGGGCAGCCGCACTACCACTGGGAAGTCTCGCTAGAGTAGGCTCCATGCACCCGCGTAATCGCATATACACCTACTCAATTTGTTGACCTATGGTGATCCGAATCGTCACAGATTCCACTGCCGATCTCGATGCGGCGACGCTCGCGCAACACGGGATCGCGGTGGTGCCGCTCAACATCCACTTCGGCGACGAGGTCTACGAGGACAGCGTCACGATCACGAAGAACGAGTTTTACGAGCGCATGGATGTCAGCAAGGTGCTGGCCCGAACCTCGCAGCCCTCGGTCATCGTCTTCCAGGAGATTTACGAGCGCGTGATCGCCGAGGGCAACGTAGACGGCATCGCCTCGATTCACCTGGGCGGCAAGCTCTCGGGCACGATCAACGCCGCGCGCACAGCGGCCGGTCTGCTAACCGACGCGCCGCCGATTGAGGTGATCGACTCCGACTCCGCCACGCTGGGTCTGGGCAATGCCGTGCGGGCCGCTGCAACGACCGCCGCCGACGGCGGCGACATGACGGCCATCCGCGAAGCGGCGCTGGGAGCGGCGGGGCGAACGAAGATCGTGCTCTTCGTTGACACGCTGGAGTATCTCCAGAAGGGCGGCCGGATCGGTCGCGCGCGCGCCTTCCTGGGGACTCTGCTGCGCACGAAACCGGTGCTGGAGCTGAAAGACGGCGAGATCGAGGGCATCGAGCGGCCGCGCACACGTCAAAAAGCGACAGACCGCCTGTTCCAGACGATCCTACGCACGCCTCGCCCGGAGCGAATCGCCGTGCTGTACGCCACGACGCCAGGTGACGCGGAAGCATTGGCTAGCCGGGTGCGCGAGGCGTTGCCGTCGGTCGAGGTCAGCTTGGTACAAGTGAGCCCCGTGATCGGAGTGCATACGGGACCGGCGGCGTTGGGCGCGGCCATCCTGCAGGCACCCGCGTGACGTCGGCATGACCACGGCGGGCGGCCCGGCCACCGCCATCGCGACGCTGATCAAGATGTTGCGCACCGAGCAGCAGCGCGGTTTCGACAATGGCGCCGTGGCTGGGGGACTGGACCGGTACTTGCGTGCCGCGCTAGCGGAGGCCAACGCCAAGAGCCCGCTCTATCCGATCGTCGCGGCGCTGCCGCGCGACGGGTACGGCTCGCTCGAGGCGGGTCCGCGCGAGGCCTGGGCCGAGACGGCGATGAAGCGGCTGAAGGCCACGCCCAGTCGAGCGCCGACGCCGGGCCGCGGGTCGTCAGAGGCCGCGCCGTCGTCGGGGCGGAAGAAGGCGGCAGTCGGACGCAAAGCCCTGGGCAAGCAAATCGCGGCCGAGGCGCGGGCGGCAGGGAGCGCGGCGGAGGGGCGGGCCCAGGCGGTCGAGCAAGAGCCGAAGAGACCGAGCAGCGGACTACAAGCCTCGGTCAGCACGCTGGCACGGATTCAGCACACGACGGTGGAACGGCTCGCGCGGATCGGGATCGAAACCGTCGAGGATATGCTCTGGCACTTCCCGGCGCGGCACGTCGACTTCACGGATGTGAAGCCGATCGCCGACCTGTTCGTGGGACAGCGCGCGACCGTGGTCGGCACGATCAAAAAGTCGCGCGTGGCCTTCTTCGGGCGCGGACGTCGAGCGACGGAGATCACGATCGCCGACGAGAGCGGCTCCATGCGCGTGCTCTGGTTCAATCAGCCCTACCTGGCCAAACAGCTCGTCGAAGGTGCCCGCGTCGGTCTGGCCGGCAACGTCACGGCCTATCGCAAACGTCCGCAGCTAACGTCTCCGGAGTGGGAGCTGCTCGATCGTGACGACGCCGGCACGCATGTTGGCCGCTTCGTGCCGGTCTATCCGCTGACACAAGGGCTCCCAGGCCGAACTGTGCGCAAACTCGCCCGCGCGGCCGTGGAGCGCTATGCCAACGAGGTGCCGGAGTCGCTGCCGCCCGAGGTGCTGGCGGAGACCGACTACCCCCCGGAAGGGGAGGCGATCCGGGCGCTGCACTTCCCCGAGAGCTGGGACCAGCGCGACCAGGCACGCGAACGGCTGGCTTTCCAGGAGCTCTTGGCGATCCAGGTCGCCGTACTGAGCAAGAAGCGCGAGGCACGCGATCGGCAGGATGCGCCGTCGATCCCGCTGCGCGGCGAGTTCATCCAGACTTTCGTCGATTCGTTGCCGTTCCAGCTAACAAATGCGCAGATCCGCACGATCACGGAACTTCGCGCCGACATGGCACGCGACGAGCCGATGGCCAGGCTGATGCAGGGGGACGTGGGCTCGGGCAAAACGGTCGTGGCGGCTGCAGCGATGCTGGGCGCCGTCGTCGAGGGCTTCCAGGCGGCGCTGATGGCGCCGACCGAGATCCTGGCCGAGCAGCACTACCGCACCCTGCGCGCCATCTTCGGCGCGGACGACAACGCGTCGTTGCAGCTGGGTGACCCGATCGCGCCAGGGCTGGATCGGCCGGTGCGGATGGCGCTGCTGACTGGGGGCACCAAGGCCAGCCGCAAGAAACAGCTACAGGCGGCATTGAAGCAGGGCGAGCTGGACATCGTCGTGGGGACGCACGCGCTGATCGAGGAGAGCGTCGGGATCGATCGACTGGGTCTGGCCGTCGTCGACGAACAACATCGATTCGGGGTGATGCAACGCGACGCCCTGCGCGGTAAGGGCGGCAGCCCCCACCTGCTGGTGATGACCGCGACGCCGATCCCCCGCACGCTGGCGTTGACGGTCTACGGCGACCTGGACGTTTCCCAGCTGGACGAGATGCCGCCCGGGCGGCAGCCGATCGAAACGCGCTTCGTCTCGCCAGAGGATCGTGAGGCGGTCTACGACAAGGTGCGCGAGGAGATCGCCCGCGAGCGCCAGGTCTTCGTGATCTGTCCGCTGGTCGAGGATTCGGACGCGGTGGAGGCGAAATCGGCGGTGGCGGAGTTCGCCCGCTTGCGCGACGAGGTCTTCCCCGAACTCGCCGACCGGATGCGCCTGCTGCACGGCCGCATGACGACGTCGGAGAAGGACGAGGCGATGTCCGACTTCCGCAACGGAGGCGCGGCGATCCTGGTCTCGACGGCGGTCGTGGAGGTCGGCGTCGATGTGCCGAACGCGACCGTGATGGTGATCGAGGGAGCCGATCGCTTCGGCCTCTCCCAGTTGCACCAGTTCCGCGGGCGCGTGGGTCGGGCGGAGCATCAATCGTACTGCTTCCTGCTGTCGGAGTCGGACGGCGAGCCGTCGCACAAGCGGCTGACCTTGATGGAGCGCAGCGGCGACGGATTCGAGCTGGCGGAGGCGGACCTGGAGATGCGCGGACCAGGCGAGTACTTCGGCACCCGGCAGTCGGGCCTGCCCGACCTGCGCGTCGCGAAGCTGACCGACCAGATCCTGCTGCTAAGCGCACGCAACTTCGCGGAGCGCATCCTAGATCGCGATCCGAACCTGCGCGCGCCGGAGCATCGCGCGCTGGCACGTCGCGCGGGACGGATGTCCGTCGAGGGCGCGGAAGCGGTGCACTGAGCCGCTGGCCGGCGCCACGACCCGGTGTGCCCATCTGGACGCGTAAGCGGGCGTGCATTGACCGTCCCGCCAACTGTCACGGAGAGGCCGGCCCGGCTACGATTAGCGCTCTCAGCGAAGCCACACCCGGCGGCCGCGAGAGACTCCGAGACGTTGCCATGACCGACCTCGTTCGCGACCAGGTCCGCTCCGCGATCGCCGCAGCGTTGGCAGAAGCGCAGGCGGATGGGGCGCTGCCCGCCGTGCCCGGCGAGGTCGAGGTGGAGCGGGCGCAGAAGCCCGAACACGGCGACTACGCCAGCAGCGTGGCCTTGCGGCTAGCAGGCGCGGTCAAACGCAAGCCGCTCGATGTTGCCGCCGAGATCGCGTCGCGCGTGCCCAGCGGCGAGCTGATCGGCGAGGTCAGCGTGGCGCCGCCAGGCTTCATCAACGTGCGCCTGGCGCCGGAATGGAAGCGCGCCCAAGTCGACGCGATCGTGGAGGCGGGCGCCGCCTGGGGCGACGTCGATCTGGGCCGGGGTGAATCGCTGCAAGTCGAGTTCGTCTCAGCGAACCCCACCGGCCCGCTGCACGTGGCCAACGGTCGCGGGGCCGTGCTGGGCGACGCCGTCGCGTCGGTTCTGGAAGCGGCTGGCTATGACGTGCAGCGCGAGTACTACATCAACGATGCGGGCGCACAGGCGCGGACCTTCGGCGCGACGCTCTACGCGCGCTACCAGCACCTGTTCGGACGCGAGGTGCCGATTCCCGAAGACGGCTACCCCGGCGAGTACATGCTGGAGGTCGCCAACGCGATCAAGGCAGAGGCGGACGACGGCTACCTGCGTCCTGAGGGCGAAGCGGGGCCGGATGAGCTGACCCATCTCGGCATCGAAACGATGGTCGAGGGGATCCGCGCCGACCTGGAACTGCTGGGCGTGCGCTTCGACCACTGGTTCAGCGAGCGCTCGTTGTTCGAGGGGCGCGAATCATTGGAAGGGAAGTCGCCCTACGAGGCGGCTCTGGCGCGACTGGCGGACGCTGACTTCATCACCGAGCGCGACGGCGCGATCTGGTTCGCCTCCACCAAGCTGGGCGAGGACAAGGACAACGTCCTCGTGCGCAGCTCAGGCGAACCGACCTATTTCGCCGCCGACCTCGCCTATCACTTCGACAAGTTCGTGGAGCGCGGTTTCAGCCGCGTGATCGACGTCTGGGGCGCCGACCACCAGGGCCACGTGGCACGCACCAAAGCGGGCAGTGAGGCAGTCGGCGCGCCCGCAGGCAGGCTGGATGTCTTGCTCTTCCAACTCGTCCACTTGCGACGCGGCGACGAGCGCGTGCGGATGTCGAAACGGACCGGCGAGATCGTTTCGCTGCGTGAGCTCGTCGAGGAGGTCGGGGCCGACGCGACGCGCTACTTCATGCTGCAACGCTCCGCCGACGCCCAGATGGACTTCGATCTGGAGTTGGCCACCAGCGCCGACCCCAAGCAGAATCCCGCCTCGTACGTGAAATACGCGCATGCGCGAGCGGCCAGTATTCTGCGCAACGGCCTTGAGGCGGATGTCGACGGGGGGCTGAGGCCCGACGGCGACGTCCAACTCTTGGGACAGCCCGAAGAGCTGGCGCTGATCGGCGAGATGCTGCGGCTGCCGGAGCTGGTCGAGTACATGGCCGAGCGGCTGGAGCCGCATCACATGACCGCGTACGCGATGGAACTGGCGCAGTCGTTCACCGAATTCTACGGCGCCTGCCACGTGATCGACGCCGAGCAGCCAGAGCTCTCCCGGGCGCGTTTGCGACTGACCTTGGCCGCAAAAACGGCGCTGGCGCGTACGCTTAGGCTGATCGGGATTACCGCACCGGAGACCATGTAACCGGGCACCGTGCAACCGGAGACCGTGCAACCGGAGACCGTGCAACCGGAGATGAGGTAGAGGAACGCTGATGGCAGAGGATCGGGTCTTCGCGGGCATCCGCGCGACGGGACGCCAGCACATCGGCAACTACCTGGGCGCGATCCAGAACTTCGTCGCGCTACAGGACAAGTACCCCTGCATCTACTCCGTCGTCGACTACCACTCGCTGACGACGCTGACGGAGACCGCGCAACTGAAAGAGAACGTCTTCGACACGGCGCTCGATCTGCTCGCGGCCGGGATCGACCCGGAACGGACGATCCTCTACGTGCAGAGCCACGTGCCGGAGGTGGCCGAGCTGCACTTGATGCTGAGCATGGTGGTGCCAAACGGCTGGCTGCTGCGCGTGCCGACCTTCAAGGAGAAGGTGCGCGAGCAGCCCGACAACGTCAATTATGGCCTCGTTGGCTACCCCGTTTTGCAGACGGCTGACATCGCGCTCTACAAGGCAAACAAGATCCCGGTGGGGCGCGACCAGCTTCCGCACCTGGAGTTAGCGCGTGAGATCGTGCGTCGCTTCAATCGCCACTTCGGCGAGACCTTCCCGGAGCCCGATCCGGAGCTGACGGAGGCGCCGGCGGTGGTGGGCCTGGACGGCGTGAACAAGATGAGCAAGTCTCTGGGCAACCACATCGAGATCGCGGCGGCGGAGGAAGAAACGATTAAGTGTGTGCGCTCAGCAGTGACCGACGTGCAACGCCAGCGACGCACAGATCCGGGGCGTCCCGACATCTGCAACGTTTTCGCGCTGCACGAGTTCTTCGACGACGAGAAACGGCCCTGGATTCGCGAGCAGTGCACGACAGCCGGGATCGGCTGCGTCGACTGCAAGGGGATGCTGGCCGACGCGATCAACGACTTCTTCCGGCCGATTCGGGAGCGCCGCGTAGAGTTGGCCTCGCGTCCGGACGAGGTCTGGGACATCTTGGCGGACGGTGCGCGGCGCGCGGAGCTGATCGCACGACCGGTGCTGGCTGAGGTGCAGGAGCGCATGGGGCTGCCCCCACGGCGCGACTAGCGCGCCGATCGCCCTCAGGGGCGCCATGATCGCTAGC
>CAUYZA010000144.1:0-7594 GCA_963577225.1 Dehalococcoidia bacterium
CCCCTCACCTATAACCTGCCCGACTCGTTCTTTGTCAAGGATGAGCCCTACATGACCCAAGTGATCCACCCGGACACGCAGATCTTGCTCACCACCACCGATATCGATGTCCCGCCTCACATCCCCGAACTCTACGGCAGCGACCTCTCCCTCCTGCCCGACGGCAAGTCACACGCGTTGGGCTTCGCGCGCACCGTTGGCGAGGGCGCCGTCGCCTACATCTCGCCCGGCCATTGTCACAGCCCGCTCACGAACGGCCAGACCTCCGTTCACGAGTCGATCTCCCCTGACGGTGTTGTGCCGCTGCACTTCCGCGGCCCCTGGGAGACCGAAGCCTACGAACAGCTGCTCAAGAACGCGATCAACTGGGGCACCGGGGTCGAGGGATAGCCACGCGCACGCGGGCGACGGGAGGCGTGTCCGTTGCCACAAGGCCTGGTCGATTGGCGCACGGCGGTCGCCGCACTGCGCGCGGCGGGGTACGACGGCTGGCTGAACCTGCATGCCGAATACAACGGTCGCTACGCCTCGCCCGTCGCGGCGGGCGGTCGCACAGGCGCCACGCCCGCGTGCTGGAAGGTCGATCCGACCGGCAACCTCACGGAAACGCCCCCCGCGCTGGACCTGCTGCAACCCGATATCGCCTATCTCGCGAAAATCGTCGCCGCTTCCTGAGCGGCGAACGCGCTGACGCGCGGCGTGGACGCGAGCGAACGGTAGAGCGTGGCTTGGCCGTTACCAGTTCGTGCGACAGCGGCCCCATCGGGTTCAGAGGAGGTCGCGCGGCCCCGACCCCGGACCCCAGCCCGCGGGAAATTGGGCGACTATTCGACGACTATTTACGCCGCACGGGGGTGTACGGCACGCACGCAGTGCCACGGCAGAGGCGAGAGGCCTCGGAAAACCCCCATATCGACGCACGCTGTGCTTCCGATTGCACGCGGTGCCACGACCAGGAACTTACTTCGGATCTGAGGGTCGGGGGTTCGAGTCCCTCCGGGCGCACCACGCAAAACCGCCAAGGCATGGGCTTTTCGTGCACTGGCCCCGTGGCCTTTCTGTAGAGGCGTGCGATCAATTGGTGTCATTCTGGTGCCATGTTGCGACCAACGCGTGGTCGGGTTGGGGATCCCCGGCTGGGACGGGGACGGGGCCGGCGCCGGAGCGGGCGTTACTCCAAAAACATCTCCCCTAGATAGCCACCCGACCTCGAAAAGCCGCGCCGGTTCCTCGAAGCCCTTCAGGTCGTGCGTGCCGTGGTCGGCGAAGCGGTAGTTCATACCCGCCACGAGGTTGCGTACGGTGTCAGTGACCAGGATCTGGCCGCCGTCGGCGAGTCCCATCACGCGGGCCGCCTGGATCACAGCCGCGCCGTAGAGGTCGTCGTCCTCTTCGATCGGTTCCCCAGCATTGATGCCAACCCGGATGCGGATCGGCGTCGCCGTCTCCGCGAAGTGGTCTGTGAGGGCCTGCTGCATCGCGATGGCCGCATCCAATGCCCCGAGGCCGACGTGAACGACGTGAACGACGCCATGAAACCATCGCCCATCGTCCTTGATCTCCGTGCCGCCGTGGGCTGCTAGTGCTTCTCGGGTCAGGCGTTCGTGCTCACGGAGGAGATCTCGGGCTTTGGTATCGCCGAGGCGGTCCGTGAGGTCGGTGGAGGCTTCTACGTTGGTGAACAGGACAGCACGGCGTGCCTTTTCGGCTGCGCCGGACGCTGAAACGGCGTCGAATGGGGCGAGCACCTCGACAGAACCGATGATCTCCGACGCGTGAACGCCGTGGCATCCCAACCTACGCGGCCAAAGTAGACCCGAAGATCTGCCAGGCCAGCAGGCTCTTGGCAATCAAGCTCAGCCCGAGATACACCCCCTCCCCGAAGGCGTAGTCGCGCCAGTGTCCAGCGCGGCGGTATTGCAGCCACATATTGATCGCGAATGAGTTGTAGAGGAGGAAGAGCGAGACGAAGATGCCATACACGAAACCCGGCACCGAGCCATCAAGTTCGGCGCCGACAATCGCCGTGCCGATTACGAGCCAGGGGACCACTCCGATTGCCGACCCGACGATGAATGGCGCCCAGCGAGTGGGGCGACCGGGGCCGTTGCTCAACTCCATCAGCAGACCGCAGCCGATCATGCCAGCGGAGAGCGCGAAAATCCCAATGAGGGCGCCGATGTCGGTGATTCCGGCGAGCATCGCGATCAGGACGGCCATGACTGAGGCGCTGAAGGAATATTCGGTCCAGCGCGCGACGTTGCGGTGCTTCTCGATCTGAACGGCGTACCAACCGCAGATGCCGGGAGCAGCCATCGCCAGGTGATCAATCGCGGCTAGCGCGAGGAAGAGGGCAACGGTCGCCGCGATAGGGAGGTTGAACAGGACTTCCCGAGTCGGGAGATCGCCGGGCGGGCCATCGAGGAAGGCGCCTGTCACGGGGAGGCTGAAGTCGGTAGCGAGGGCGAGGACGCCCACGGCCTGCAGCGCATGCAACAGCCCGAGTACGGCGTTGGCCCTGCGCAAGAAGGGGCGCGACGATCTCCCGGCGGCGGGGAGGGCATGCGCTCCCATCAGCCCACAGCTTTCGTGGCGGACAGTGGTGGAAAGACGGCGCTGAGACGCTCGCCGCCGTGCAGCATCATGTCGCGTTGCGGGGGCGCTTGAGGACTCGCAGGTCGCTCCTCCTTGCCGGTACAAGGGGGAGGAGGGCCCGATGCCCCCCTCCGGAGAGGAGCCGGCGACGCTCAGCGCCGCCGGGCTCCCAAATCCACGGGAAATAGCCAAGCACCACGAGGAGTGCTGCGGGCGCAGTCACCGTTCCAAGTCCGAAGTCTATCGAGCCGGGCGCGTAGAGCGACCACTCGCCGGCTTCCAGTGACCAGATGACCTGCACGGTGCGTTCGCTCGCAGCTTCAATGGCGACCGCAGCCGCGCCTGCGGCGACATCGCTGCCCGTCGTTACGGCGACGGCGTTGAGGCCGCGATGTACGCCCCAGTGAAATTGCTGACGGCTGCGGGATCTCCCACCGCCATCCGCCCGCGATGGCGATGTTTGGGAGATCTGCGCCGTGCGGCCCGATGGTACGGGCGTGCGCCAATTGACGGTGAACACGTGGGACTACGGCCCCGCTTGGTCTCCTGACGGAACCCGGATCGCCTTCGCCTCCAGCCGCGATGGCGACGATCCGGGGATCTACACCATGCTGCCTGGTGGGACAGACGTGCGCCAACTGACGCTGAACGATACGTGGGAATTCCTCCCCGCTTGGTTCCCCGACGGAACCCGGATCGCCTTCCAATCCGACCGCGATGGCGATTCGGAGATCTACACCATGCGGCCCGATGGCACCGACGTGCGCCGACTGACGGTGAACGATTGGGTGGACGGTGCCCCGGCTTGGTCCCCCGATGGGACCCGGATTGCCTTCTCCGGTCGCGACTATGAGATCTACACCATGCGGTCCGATGGGACGGACGTGCGCCAACTGACGGCGAACGATGCGGGGAACGTTGGGCCCCAGGTGAATGTGTTTCCTGTCTGGTCCCCCGATGGGACCCGGATCGCCTTTACCTCCGACCGCGATGGCGATTGGGAGATCTACACCATGCGGTCCGATGGGACAGACGTGCGCCAACTGACGGCGAACAGCTGGACCGACACCCGCCCCGCCTGGTCCCCCTAACGCGTTTGGGTTCGAAGTTCCCGGCCGCGACCTGAAATGCGAAGACGTTGAGGACAGCCATCAGGCACCTCCCTCTTCGCGCGGAGAGTAGCCTCTCCGGCACGAGGCCCCTGGGCTAGAAGTTGTCGGGACAGTGCGGCTTGTGGGCCGTCTCGAACAAGTGGTCCCAGGCGCGCAAGGACTCCGGCTGCGCCGTCTCCAGCGCCCCCTGACGGTGCAGGTCGGTCGCCGATCGCGCCCCGCTCGCGAGCGCAGCGAGCGCCCGCGCGTCGAGCGTGAACTCCGGCGACGCGCTCGAGCGCGTCAGCTCACCCTGCGCACTGTCTGCTTCGAGCGTCCACGTACCGCGATTCCACTCGCAGCGGTCGTCCACCAGATCGAAGGTCACGCTGCCTGCCTGGGAGTACTTGCGAGTGCTCAGCGTCGGCGCAACGTCGACGATGCGGAGCAGGATGTTGTCGCTGACGCGGGCGTTCAGGCGCCGCGGCTCGTGCAGCATGTGGAAGAGCGGGTCATCGATCGGCGCACTCTTGCGGACTATGGTGTCGGCGAGGTCGTGAGCGGCGACGTGCTCCCAGAGCGCGACGTAAGCCGACGGGGTGAGCGTGTGCAGTTCGCGCACCGTGACAACGTGGTCTCGATCGCCGCTGCCACCGGCGGCTTCGCGGGTGAGGTAGAGGGCATATCCCTGTGGCTCGCCGTCTTCCTCGTAGATCGCGACGTAGACCGGGCCGTCTTTCTTGTCGTGCTCCTCGAGGGGGCCCTCGTTCCAGAGTGCGTTGCCGCGATGAAGGAGTCCCGTACGCGGCTCGGCGTAGGTGCGGTAGAGCGACTTGAGGAGATCGAGCTCAGACTTGTCGGTCAGGCGCACGATGCCGTGCGGTTCTGCACGGCCGACGAAGCTGATCTCGCGCGGGTCGACGGTGTAATCCTGCACCGGCGCGATGATCGCGTAGCCGTAGCGCTGGTAGATGGCCGCCTGGGAGGCGTGCAGGATCGCGACCGGCTGCTGCGCGTCCCGGTAGTTGCCGAAGGCCGTGGTCATAGCACGGGTGAGGTGGCCCCGCCGCCGCTTGTGGGGCAGCGTGCCGACGGTGGTGACTCCGGCCGCGTGGATGCGCTCTCCATTCCAGCGCATGGAGAAGGGCCAGGCCGCGAACGAGGTGACGAGGGCGCCGTCCTCGAATACGCAGAGGGTCCATTCCGTCCGCATGTCCGCCATGGGGTCGTTGTGGCCTTCGTTGCCGTGATTCGCCAGGGCGGTTCGATAGACGAAGGCGAAGTCCTCGAGTTCCTCGGGGTTCGCGGGACGGACCTCGAGGCGGGGGCTGGAGATGGTCGTCATGTCGGCCTCCTCGGGCGGCGCTGCGTTGCGGAGGCACCATACTGCCCGCTCGGGCGGCGACGGCGCAAGCCTGCGAGGAGGCGGGAGTCAGGCGTCCTGTGGCGGGTCCGGGCAGGGCTTGAGGTCGAGCTTGTTGAGAACGCCCCTATTGGCGACGAAGCGGAGGCGTCCTGCCGCTCCCGACTCAACCTGGCCCGTCCTCGCGAGGGGCCCCTGTCCCCCGTCGCGGCGGAAGCGGGTCGCGTTCGGGTTCGTCGGTGGCGTCGGGGTAGCAATCTGGCTGATCGTCAGGCTCGTCTCGACCCCGTGGGAGGGCGAAACCTCATGCGGCCCAGCGGTACTCGTGGTGCCGAAGGCGGCCACTACGTGTTTGTGGCGCGAGGGCATTTCCCCCAGGGCCTTATGTTCGGCGATCCGCAAGGATCTGTAACGTTTGGCCGGATGCCCCGTCTCTCTCATAGAAAGAGAGAGAGGTTTCCTCATGACCACCCTGATGCGCTCCCGCTCCCGATTGCTCCTGGCTGCTCTGGCCCTCGTGCTGACGGTGACCACCTTGCCCCGGATCGCCGAGGCGGCACCGTCCCTGCCAATCGATCAAGGGCAGTGCTACATCCTCCCGCCGGGCTTTGACCCGACGCCGGCAATGGTCCAGAACACATTCGACTCCGTCCCGTGTGATGGCCAGACCATCGAGTCGCAGGCCCTCGAATCGATCAAGATCGTCTTTGGCCTCGCCGTAAACTCGGCGTACTACGACGTCGCGTTCGAACAAGATCCGTCCAGTCACGCTGCGGCCGCGTATTACGCCGCCGGGAACACGACGAACCCAGCGTTCGCCAAGGCGGTGGCCGCCCGCGCCCGCTACGCGGCCAACGCGTTCCACAAAGGGGACCACCCGCTGGCCTTGAACGTCATGTCGTCGATTTCGAATGCACTGGGTACTACCCAGTGGTACGGCTCCCTGACGACGAGTGAAGGGTGGAATTTGAAGGTGTTCACGGGCTATGCCGTGAAGTACCTGCAATACCTCGTCGCCAACCCGACGCCCTAGCGCGCATTCCTTGGTTCATCCGCGCGGAGGTCAGACCTTGGTCTGCCCTCCGCGTCCGTACGTTCCAGCCATAGGGCAACGGAACTCGCGAGAGCGGGGAATTCCCGGGGCGTACTGCATGCAGATTGAGGCGAAGGGACACGCGCGAGGGGGCGCGGGAGGCGAGCCGCCCTCCACGCGTCGCAGCCGAGGCACGGCGCACGGCGTCGATGCGGCCAGCGGATTCCGTCTAGACGGCGTAGAGCAGGTCTCCGTCGACGTAGGTCTGCTGGACCTGGATCTCGCGGAGGAAGTCGGGGGCGACCAGGGTCGGATCGTGGCTAAGCACGACCAGATCGGCGCGCTTGCCCACTTCGATCGAGCCGACCTCCTGGTCGCGGAACATCGCCGCCGCCGAGTTGAGCGTGTAGGTGCGCAATCCCTCGAGCGCCGTGATCGCCTGGTCGGGGGCAATCGCGTGGCCGTCCGATCGCGAGCGACGGGCCACCAGGGCAAACAACCCGAGCAACGGCTCGACCGGAGCGCAGGGGAAGTCGGAGCCCGACGCGACGGCGATGCCGGCATCGAGCATCGCGCGATAGGGGACCGGCGGTCCGTCGATGTTGGCTTCAGCAAAACCGGTCTCAAAGAAATCGCCGATCGCATACAGGAAGGGCGGTTGGTGGGAGATCAGCACGCCGAGTGAGGCGGCACGTTCGATCTGCGCGGTCGTGCCAAAGGAGAAGTGCTCGATGCGGTAGCGCGGGTCCCCGCGTGGGATCTCGCGGAGCGCGCGCTCAAAGGCGTTGAGGCCTTGCTCAATCGCACGGTTGCCGATGCAGTGGATGGCGACCTGGAGGTCGTGCGAGGCGGCGTCGAGCACGAGGTGATCGACCTCCTCCTGGTTGTAGTAGGGCGTGCCGACGTTCTCTTCCGTGCCGTCGGGATGGCAGACCGTGAGCGCCGGGCTCGGAAAGACCGGGTCCATGAAGATCTTGACGATGCCGCCGCGCAGACGATCGGAGACATCGTCCTCATTGAAGAAGCCGGCGGCGGCGTCTTCCGGCACGGCGAAGAAGCCGGGCCCTCCGCGCATCTGGTGAATCGCGATCGGGAGCTTGCCCCGCGCGTCGGCCAGGCGGTAGAGCTCGGCGCTCTCCGGCGTCACGAGCGCGTCGCCCACGCTGGTGATGCCGTGGGAGAGATGGCGCAGGGCGTTCTGTTCGACCAGGTCGGCCACCGCATCGGGCCCGAAGGTGTCCATATAGCCCCGCATCGAGGCGTGGTGGACGGCGTCCATCGCCCGTTCATAGAGCACGCCGTTAGCCTCGCCGTGCGAGTCTCGCAGGATCTCGCCACCCGGCGGGTCGGGCATCTCCCGACCGATGCCAGCCAAGACCAAGGCTGCCGAGTTGGCGTAGCACGCGTGATACGAGAAATCCATGATGCACACGGGGTTGTTCGGCGCGACCTCGTCCAGCTCGCCGCGAAGGAGCTCGCCGTTGTCGACCACCAGGACCGCGTCGTAGCCGA
>CAUYZA010000145.1:0-7580 GCA_963577225.1 Dehalococcoidia bacterium
TTCCGTCGCGCGTCTGGACCCGACCATTGACGCTGTAGTCGAGCAAGGCGGGCCCCAGCGTTGACGCCACCGACTCGATCTGCGCCAGCTCGATCATCTGACCCTGCCCCGTGCGCTCCCGATGTCGTAGCGCCGCCACGATCGCCACCACGGTGTGACCCGGATTGAGCGCGTAGTCGGGATAGTTCGTGCCCACCCCGAACGGTGGGTGCTCAGGGTTGCCGCTGAGATGGCTCAGCCCGCTAATCGGCGTCAGCACCGCGCCGAAGCCGAGGAAATCGCGATGCGGCCCTTCGACGCCTTGCATCGGCTGGTAGGCGGCCACGATCTGCGGGTTGATTTCGCGCAGCTTCTCGTAGCCCATGTCCCACTTGGCCAATACGCGCGGCGTGTGGTTGGTGAGGAAGACGTCGCAACGCTCCACGATCCGATACGCCACCTCCTGCGCGCGCTCGGCGTTCATGTTGAGCAGGAACGAGAGTTTGCCCGCGTTGAAGTTGTTGAAGTAGCCGGAGAGGTTGTACGAATCCGACTTGCCCGGCGGGATCGGCTGACCAATACGAAGCGAATCGATGCGCGCCTCGCTCTCGACGCGGATCACCTCCGCGCCGAAGTCAGCCAGCGTCCGGCCCGCGATCGGGCCCGCCCCGAACCAGGAGAAGTCGACGACTCGGATCCGGTCCAGCGGCCGTGGGCCCGTCATATCGCGCCTTCCGAGCTGAAGACCGCGACGTCGTCGGCCGGGATGCCCACCTCGCCGACCCAGACCTCCTGGTTGTGCTCACCGATCGTCGGCGGCGGACGTCGAAGCCTGACCGGCGTCTCGCTCAGCCGGTAGGGCGGGCCCGGGAAGTCGATCGTCTGGCCATCATGCTCGAGTTCGAAGAACCAGTCGCGCGCCTGCAGCTGGGGATTCTCAACCAGATCCTTCGGCGTCGAGACCTGGCCGAACAGCAAGCGCCGGCTCTGACCCGCTTCATACAGCGGGAGCGTCTCACGCTCCGCCATGAACTTCGCCAGCGTTTGCTCGGCGACGGGGAACAGCTTCTGCAGCTCCGCCATCTTGGCGGGGTCGGCCAACGCGGCGGCAAGGGTCTGCCAGTTGAGGGCCCGCAAGCCGTCCGCGACCTCCTCGCTCATCTCGTCGATCGCGCCTTCCTCGTCCATCCACTCCAGCAAGACCGACCACGGAGCCCCCGCCGGCGCCCCGACCATCGCGAGGAGGTAGCCGTCCTTCGTCTTGTAGGTACCCAGCCCCGGCAGGCGGGCGCTGGCACCCACCCGTTCGCGCGACGTTTTCTGGAAGTCCCACTGCGGCATCGCGGTTTCCTGCGCAATCGAGAGCGCCTCCTGCATGGAGACATCGACGCGCTGCCCCTGCCCCTGCCGCTCCTGCTGGAAGATTGCCAGTGTCGCGCCCTGCGCCGCGGCCAGCGATGCCGTGATGTAGCCCTGCTGCCCGCCCAGCATCTGCGGCGGGTCGCCCGGGTCGCCCGACAACGTCAGCACGCCCGACGAAGCCAGACCAATGATGTCGCTCGCCTTCCAGCCCGCGTGCGGTCCGCTGGCGCCGAAGCCGCGAATCGAGACGTAGATCAGGTTGGGTAGGCGCTCGCGCAGCGCCTCGTAGCCGAAGCCGCGCTCGTCGAGGTAGCCGTCGTCGAAGGACTCCAGCAGGCAGTCCGCGCCCGCTAGCAGCTTGCCGAAGAGCCAGCGCCCGTCGTGTTCGTCCAGGTTGCAGGTGACCGAGCGCTTGTTGGCGTTGAAGTACCACCAGGCGAGGCTCGTCTCGCGGCTGACGCGATCGCCGGCGAAGGGGCCGACGCCACGCGCCGCGTCTCCGCCGGGCGGCTCGACTTTGATCACGTCGGCGCCCAAATCGGCCAGCAGCTTGCCCGCGTACTGACCCATTTCCGTCGTCAGGTCCAGGATGCGGACGCCGTCGAGTGCGCCGGGGGTGTCGGCCGGAGTCACCATCGCGCAGCTACTCCCCAGGCTTGGCCGTGACGCTCGCGGGGAGTCGTCGGTCCAGGATCTCCACCGCCTCCGCGACCATCCCCTCCAACACATCGCCGGCTGGACGGATCTCGTTCAAGAGCCCGCTGATCTGCCCCGCCGCGTTCATCAAAAGATCCTGCCGGTCGGCCTGCTTGACCGACTCCATCACGTCCGCCACCAGCAAGCCCTGCAAGCCCATCGGCAATGCCCGCGTGCCCGAATCTTCCCAGGCCACGATCAGCTCGTTGGTGATGTTGCGCATCGTCTTGCCGCTGTAGAGCCGCGTGACGCGGGTGTCCTCTTCGTTGGCGGCCAGGATGCGACGCTTGCGAAAGTCGTCCAGGTTGGCCTCCAGCGTCGGGATGAAGGCCGTGCCACACCAGACGCCGATGCAGCCCATCGCCAGCGCGGCCGCTATCCCACGGCCATCGGCGATGCCGCCCGCCGCGATGACCGGCGTCGGCGAGACCGCGTCCAGCACCTGCGGCAGCAGCGCCATCGTGCCGATCCGACCGGTGTGCCCGCCCGCGTCGTGGCCCTGCGCCACGACGACGTCCGCCCCGCCGTCGGCGACGCGGCGCGCGTTCTTGACGTTGCCGACGAGCGAGAGCACCTTGCCGCCCGCTGCATGCACTTGGTCCGAGTACGGCGCGGGGTTGCCCAGACCCGTCGCCAAGACGGGCACGCCCAGCTCCGTGATCGTGTCGACCTGCTCCTGCGGCGTGAAGCGCGGCGTGCGGATGTCGGCGCGCGGTGCAACGGCCTCGGGCAACTCCAGGCCGCCCCGGATCGTGTTCATCGCGTCCTTCTGCTCGTCGGGCAGCAAATCGCGAGGGTCGGCCGGGCGGTCCATGCCCGTTGGACGGGGCGCGGTGTTGGACGGCACCAGAATGTCCACGCCGAACGGCTTGTCGGTCAGATCCTGAATCTTGCGGATCTCCTCGCCCAGCCGGTCCGGCGGGAAGCCCGCAGCACCCAGCACGCCCAGGCCTCCGGCGTTCGAGACCGCCGCGACCAGATCCGCCCCCGCCACGCCGCCCTGACCGCCGCCCACCGTGGGGCCCATGCCGGCCAGCACAATCGGATATTCGATGTTGAGCATCTCGCAGAGCACGGTGCTAAGGATGGGTCGGCTCATCGGATTGTTCCTCTGGCATGGGCGGCACCCAGCGCGAAGAGAGGCTTGGACGTGCGCCCTGGGGCGGGACTGACGAAAGGGGCCCGCGTGGATGCCGTCAGTCTCACCTCGGGCTCTATCACGGTCAATCGGGCCGCTGCCCACTCAAACCGGTCGGTGTGCCGAGTGGTCACTCGCGCGCAGCGCGGCTTGATAAGATCACGCCATGCGTTTGAAGAGAAGGCTTCTGCTCAGCGTCGGCGGCCTCATGCTGGGCCTGATCTTCCTCATCCTGATCAACAGCTCGCTGGGCTCGGATCGCGATGAAACCTTCACCGACCTACACCGCCCCGAGATCGTGGGCGAGTCGGCCTCGGAACGGCCCTAGCGACCCCCTGCGCGCAGCCACGGAGAAAAACTGATGCCCACCCGCCCCAAGGCCAGCTTGCTGGAAGAGTCGCAGGACTGGATCGCCGAAATGCTGTCCGAGGACGGCATCCTGGTCACCGGAGCCTTCGTGGAACTCGTGCAGAACTTCGAATGGGACGCCCTGGAGGCGGACCAAATCGGCCCCGACGATCGCGCAGGCATGGTCCAGCACATCATCGACCGCTGCGGCGCCGAGAACATCCAGGTCGGCCCCATGCCCTCGACGCTCTCCACCGACGGCAGCGACATTCAGCCCAAGCCCGTCCCGCCCCAGATCGTCGAGCAGGTCCTCTCCTGGGAAGACGAGTTCCTCGGCCTGGCGGGCATCTCTCGCCGCGACCCGGCGTAGCGGCGTGCCGCGCGTCACCATCGAGCCGTCCGGCATCGAGGTGGAGGTCGCCGAAGGCGACACCCTGATGCAGTCGGCGCGCGACCAGGGCCTCTACTGGCCCACCGCCTGCGACATGCAGTGTCGCTGCGCCACCTGCTTCATTCTGGTCATCGAAGGCGCCGACAACCTCTCGCCGATGGGCCGCGCGGAAGAAGAGGCGCTGCTCAATCAGCGCGGCAGGAAGGCGCTCGACGAGCCAGTGCGACTGGCCTGCCAGACGCAGGTCCTGGGCGACGTGCGCTGCAAGAAGATCGGCGTACGCGCCGAGTAGTTCCGCCCGCTATCGACGCCACCTCGCCAATGGGCGGCTGATGTATAGACATGTCCGATATACTCACGCCATGGAAATCGGCCGTCTGGAAGCCTTCGTTCAGGTCGCCACGCTGCTTTCGTTCTCGAAGGCGGCGGAGGCGCTCTACCTCACCCAGCCGACGGTCACCGCCCGCATCCAGGCGTTGGAGCGGGAGCTGGGCGAGCCGCTCTTCGAGCGCATGGGGCGCACGATCCGGCTAACCGACGCGGGCGATTCCTTCATGCCTCATGCTCAACGCGCGCTGCAGGCCGTCAAAGAGGGCCGCGACGCGATTCTGACCCTGCGCAACGTCGACCGCGGCACGCTCTCGATCGGCACCGCCCCGACGATCGGCACTTACGTCCTGCCCGAGCTGCTGGAGCGCTTCGGCCACGACCACCCTGGCGTGGAAGTCTCGATTCGCACGGGCCGCTCCGAAGAGGTGATGTCGATGGTGCTGGCCGACGAGGTGCAAGTCGGCTTCGAGCGGTTCCTCACTCACCCCGAGATCGAGACGGTCACGCTCTACGAGGACCAGATCTACCTCATGGCGAGCCCGCGACACAGCTTCGCCCGACGCAGCCATGTGGCACTCTCCGACGTGGCGCGAGACTCCGTCATCTTCTTCGACGAGGGCTCGTCCTATCACGCCCTCAGCATCGGAATCTTTCGCGACACCGGCGTCGCGCCGCGCCGCACGCTGGACGTCGACAACCTGGAGATGGCCAAGCATCTCGTCATGCGCGGGCTGGGGCTCGCCTTCCTGCCGCGTGTGGCGGTGGAGCGCGAGCTCTCGAAGGGCTCGATCGTGGAGATCAAGATCGCCGATTCGCAACCGATCAGCCGCCAGATCGCGACGATTTACCGCCGCCAACGCCTCCAGAGCCGGGCGATGCTGGCGCTCTTGGAGATGCTCAAGGAGATCTACGCCTTCGAGTATCCCAACGTCGACCGACTCGCGGCGGGCTCGTCGTAGACTCCGATCTCAATCCGACTGGCCGAAGGAGTACCCCATGGCCCAAGACGTCAGGCTGTTCTGCAAGAAGGGTTGAAACACCTGTGGGCGGGCCAGGGACTGGCTCACGGATCACGGTGCCGCCTTCGAGGAACGGGAGTTCTTCAAAGACCCGCTCAGCGCGAAGGAACTGGACGCGCTGATCGGAAAGCGCGGCGTCGGGGAGTTCTTCTCCCGGCGCAGCCCCAGCGTGAAAAAGATGGGCCTCAACATCGACTCATTGAGCGACGCGGCCATGAAGCGCTTGATGCGCGAAGAGCCGCGCCTGATGCGGCGGCCCGTGCTGAAGGTGGGCCGCAAGATGCTGATCGGCTTCGACGCCGAGGCCTGGGACGACGCGCTCGGTTAGCACACCCGCTCAGGGCAAGCCAAAACTCGCCACGATCCGTGTCGCCGCCTGCTCCGGGCTGAGCGTCTCCGTGTCGATCAGAACGTGGTCGCGCGTCGAAAACTCGCCCGGTTTCGAGTTGAGACGGTGTTGCTCGTCGATCTCAGCGAACAGGCCGTCGTCGGGCACGAGCCGCTTGTTGGCCAGGCGGTCGGGCAGGCGGTTGCGTTCCTTACGCAGCGCGAACGGCGCCGCCAGCTCCACGAGATAGACGGCCCGGCCAAAGGCGGCGGCGGCTTCGTCGTAATCAGCGACCATGGCGGCGTCTTCGTCGTCATCGAGCGACCAGGCCATGGTCAGGATCAGGCCCACGCCCTCTCGCGCCGTCTCCTCGACGACGCGCTGGCGGAACTCGACCACGAGAGTACGAAACGCGTCCGTGCCAAAATCAAAGATGCCGCCCACGAGATCCACGGTCATGTGGTTGTGCAGCAACTTGTAGCCGGTCTGCTCGGCCAGAACGCGGCCCACGGTCGCCTTGCCGACCGCCGGTGGTCCGAAGATGATCACTAGGCTCATCGCGACTTTTTTCCGGACGCCTTCTTCGCGCTCGTCTTCGTGGCGCTGCGCTTCTTGGCTGCCTTCTTGGCAGGCGCCCTCTTTGTGGTCTTCGTAGCGACCGGCTTCGCCGCTGTTTTGGCGGTCTTCTTCGCCGTCTTCTTGGCGGCAGGCTTCTTGGCCGCGGGCGCCCGGCGGGACTTGCCCTCCTCCGGGGGCGGCGCCTTCGGAATGCGAGGCAGCCGATCCCCATCACGCAGCGCGCACAGAATCTTCAGATTCAGCTGGTCCGCACCGCCGCCCTCGAAGCCGGGCACCTCCAGCATCCAGGCGGTCTCCGCGAACGCCGGGTGGGCGATCACTTGGCGAAAGCCATCGACGCCGATGCTGCCCCAGCCGATGTTCTCGTGCCGGTCGCGGCCCGAGCCCAGCGGCGTCTTGGAGTCGTTGGCGTGCACCGCCACGAGCCGGTCGAGACCGATCTCCTTCTCGAACTCGGTCATCGCCAGTTCAAGGCCTTCACGATCGGCCAGGTCGTAGCCCGCGCTGAAGGCGTGGCAGGTGTCCAGGCAGACCCGCATCCGCTCACTGCCGACCGCGTCGATCAGCCGCCCAATTTCGACAAAGCTCGAACCGACGCTGTTCCCGGTCCCGGCGTTGTTCTCGATGCAAAGCGCGATGTCGTCCGGCGAGTCGTCCAGCACACGGCGCATCGCCCCCGCCATCTGCGACAGGTAGTGATCGAAGCCCAGACCCTTGTGGCTACCGACGTGGAAGATCACCCCGGCCACGCCAAGCGCGGAGCCGAGCCGCATGTCGGCCGTCAGCGTGTCGATGCCCTTCTGAAGATGTTCCGGATCGGCCGTCGCCAGGTTGGTCAGATAGACGCCGTGGATGAAATTGGGGCCGATCCCGTGCTCGGCGGCCTTCTCGCGGAAGGCGGCGATGTCCGACTCCGGGTGCGTCTTGCGACGCCAGGTCTGCGGCGCGCCGCCGAAGATCTGGACCATCTCCGCGCCGAGCTCAACGGCGTGGTCGATCGCAATGTCGATGTGCCCCGCGCTGGAGACGTGTGCGCCGATCACCGGACCAGGCATCGGTTGCTCCTGTCTGGCGCGCACGTACCCGCGGCCGCGGTCGGTTCACGCCTAGCGATTGGGGGGATTATCAGTCGCGCAGGTCGCGCCAGTCCAGGTATTTGCGCACCGCCGAGGCGCAGGCCTCCACGCTGGGATAGACGGCCACCCCGCCAGAGCCCAGGTCCTGCTGCATACGCAGACCGGCCTCCATCGACTGCACCGAGCCGGGCGGGCGCATGACGACGGCCAGCGGCTTCGACAAGGACTGGCGGGCTTTGAGGATGTTGTCGCGCATCTTCTCTTCGAAGCTGCTGGCCTGGTCCTTGCCGCCGCGCGAGGGGCCACCGTCGAGGCCGAAGTGCAGCAGGATCCA
>CAUYZA010000146.1:0-7576 GCA_963577225.1 Dehalococcoidia bacterium
CGCTCGCGCGGGCTAGCGTCAGGGCCGTGTCGAGTGCGTGTTCCGCCTGCTCGGACCCGTCCAGCGCGACAAGAATGCGCCCGATCTCGGGGTTGAGCGAGACTTCGGCGTTCGGGGTAACGATGACGGTGTCGTGTGCGGATTCTCGGACGAGACGATCGGCGACCGATCCAAGGCGCCAGCGCTTGAAGCCAGAGCGCCCGTGCGTGCTGAGCACGATGAAGCGGGGCTCTTGCAGCTCGGCCTGTGCCAAGATCGCCGCGGCGGCAGGGCCCCGACCGATCTTCGTCTCGAACAGAAGTCTGAGCGGCGACAGCCGGCGCTCTGCGATTTCCGAGACCGCGGCGGTCCGGTCAGCCATCTCTTCTGTCTCGATCTGCGCGACCGCCTTCGGGGAAGTCCCCGATGGCATCTCGCCCAACCCCTCCCATGACCAAAACAGGACGATTGAGAGCGAGAGGGCGCGTGCGAGCGGTACGGCGACATCGAGTGCCCGCTCCGACTCGGGCGAGCCATCCGTGGGAACGAGGATGCTGGCACTCATTCCGGGAGCTTAACAGCCCCGCCTGCGCGTCCCGATCCCGGACGAGCCCAGCGTATGATTCGTGGCGGCGTCGCGGAACACACCTCCGAGCCCGCGAGACAGCGCCCTCCGAGAGCTCGTCCTCCACGTGTTAGATGGCGGTGGCGTTGTCCTGCAGGATCTTTTGCCGCAGACCCTCCGGCAGGTGGGCCATCGTCTTACCGGATGCGTCTGCCTCACCGGCGCAGGCTCTGACGTGATGCCACTTTTTCGAGACTCGCGTCGTCCGACACGCCGGCCGGTTCGGTGAGGTGAGCGTCCACGTCGATGATTTTTTTGCGGTCGGTGATGCTGGTCGCCATGCGGTGTACCAATCTCGTTGATACGACCAGGGAACAATGTGGCCGCGGAGGTTCCTGTCCGAGAAGAAGCCGCCGAGGCGGATCCACCGACGTGACTCGGATGGCTACAGATTGAACTGCGGAACCACGGAGTCTTGGTCTTCGGCGTAGACCTGGAAGCGACCACGCATGCCGGCGTGGATCACGAACCGATCCTGCTCGTCGATTGCGATGCCGCGCGTACGCTCTAGCCTTCCCCGTGCGATCAGTTCGGTAGGCTCAACGCGCTCGAACGCCTTCACCTAGTCCGGGTTGACGTCGATGTCTTCTTGTGCGCTGCGGGAGAATTCGCGAGCGTCGCCGTAGAGTCCGGTGATCACGTCCCATCGGGATAGTAGATCTGATGCGGTTATTGCCCCAGTCCACGACAGAGACGTCGCCCTGGCTGTCCACGGCGACGTCTGACAGTCTGCGAAGCTCTCCGCCGTCGGCAATCTGCGAGCCGAACCGGCGCACGAACGCACCGTCGGAGGAGAATTGTTGGACTCGATCGTTTGGCCCAGTCGGTAACGAAGACCTCGGCCGGCGTAACGGACGAGGTCACGCGCAGCTACCGAGGCCCTGCTGCGGGCCCTCGACGAATCCGGGCGTGCGGTCACGGGGTCCCGCACGGATGAACTCGTCGTGAGCGCCGCAGCTCCCCCGGATCAGGCCGCGTCGGTGCCGCTCGTGATGAACCGTGGCCGCTCGAACTGCCCATCCACGATCGGGACGGGGTCCAGGCCAAGCCAGTCATCCAGGATCGTCGAGTAAACGCCGCGGAAGTCCTGGCTGGGGACCAAGTCGCCCTGATCGAGTGCTTCGGCACGCGTCTCCGGGTAATCGCCGTACTGACCGCCCTTGACCGACGGGCCGATCACGAAAGAGACGCCGGCGGCACCATGATCTGTCCCGGATCCATTGTCGCGAACGCGGCGGCCGAACTCCGAGAACAGAATCATGACGACGTTATCGTCGGCGTCGTGGGCACGAAGGTCATCCCAGAAGTTGGAGACCGCGCTCGAGACCTCGGTCCAGAGCCGCTCAAACGTTGGTTGTTGCGAGGCATGGGTGTCGAAGCCCGTGTGCGACGCGTAGAAGACTCGCGTCCCGACGTCCGCGGTGTGGATGGTGGCCACATCACGCAGACTCTTGGAGATCGGATCGATGCCGTATTCCACCGAGGAGGAGTAGCGAGACAAACCCCCTTGCAGGATGTCCGCGCCGGACAGCGCGTCGAGGCCGGTCTGGCCTAGGTACTCCTTGACAGCGCCCGTACCGATCGCCTTGCCGTACATGTTGGCGAAGCGCTCCAGCATTTTCGTGCGCTGCTCTTCGATCTCGATGCTGTTGAGCAGGCCGTAGGTCGAGAGGTCCGCGACGGAGGCGACCGAAACGCCAGGCAGGACCATGGCGCGGGGCAGACTGAGACCGATGTTGACCCCCGTCACGGGGTTCTCACCCTCCGGGTCTAGATCCCGGATTGCCCGAGCCACCCAGCCTTCAGTGCCGACCTTGTCCGGCTCGCAGGTGTGCCAGATGTCCATCGATCGGAAGTGTGAGCGGGGCGAATTGGGATAGCCCACGCCGTGGATGATCGCCATGTCGCCTTCGTCATAAATCTCCTTGAGAGGAGCCATCTTCGGATGCAGGCCCACCGCATCATCGATCTTTAGGACATCGTCCTCCTCCACCCGCAGCGGGCCCTTGCGATTGTCGTAGTAGTTCGCGTTGGCGTACGGGATGACGGAGTTGAGGTAATCATTCCCTCCCGTCAGTTGCAGCACAACGAGGACCGGTGACTTGGTCTCTGTGGTCATGGTCTTCTCCCCAATGAATGGTGGTCAGGGTGTGAGACTTAGCCGAACTGGTACTCCGGCGTCGCGGCGATGAGGGCCAGCGTGGCGCAGACCCGGCGAGGAAAGTCGCCGTTCGAGGTCGAGATCGGGCCATCGCCGGCGGCGTGCGACGTCAGTTCGTCTCGCGTCTCCGGCGCCAGTTTGACCGGCCCCATCAGGTCGAGGCACTCATCGACCAGCACCTCAGGCGTCAGCTGGCTGCCATTCGAGGCCGCCACGCGTTCGACGATTCGCTGCACCCCAGGCAGGTCGATGTTCGAGACCTGGTCCACGACGTAGTTCACGCGGTTCACGACCGAGCCGCTGTTGATCCAGTCGCGTCCGGTGTGCCAGCCCTCGACGCTCGGAGGATCGTGCAACGCCTGGCCCATGTAGGCAGGCTGTTGGCTGGCATCGATCAGGCGCGGATCCGGCCCCCGCAAGTCGCCGGTCAGGTGCAGAGTGCCGACCACGACCTCGACCGGACTCTTGACCTTTTCGTACATCGCTTCCTTGAAGAAGTCGGAGAGGAACAAAGTGCGCAGGACCGGCTTCAAGTCGTAATCGGCGTCGACCAACGTCGACGCCAGTAGGTCGATGGCATCCGGGTCGCGCGGGGGTTCAATGTTCCAGGCCGGCACCTGCGCTTCGTCGGCGACGAAGAAGTTGTAGAGGTGCCGCGCGACGAAGCGCGAGCAGGACGGCTGTTCGAGGATGATCTCGATGATGTCGTCACCGTTGAAGTTGCCCGTCCGGCCCAGGAACGTCTTCTCGGTGTAGTCGTGCTCGTGAGGCCGGAACTCGTAGTGCCACGCGAAGCGGTGATACGGCTGCCGCGGAATCTTGGCCCCGATCGTCCAGCCGGTGAAGGCTCGGGCACACTCCAACACGTCCGTTTCCGTGTAGTGCCCCACCCCCAGCGAGAACAGCTCCAGCAACTCCCGCCCCCAGTTCTCGTTGGGCGAATTCTTGTGATTCTCATTGTTGTCGAGCCAAAATATCATTGCGGGGTTGCGCGCGATTCGCAGGAGGAGATCTCGGTAGTTCCCCATCCCGTGGTCACGGAACATCTGCGCCTGGATCGTGATGTGGTTGTCGTTGTCCACCTTGGAGTTGCCGGTCGCGAAGATGTGATGCCAGAAAAAGGCCATCTTTTCCTCAAGCGGCCTCTGGGTATTGAGCATGTGGTAAAGCCAGTTGGCCGCCCCCGGAACCGGGGTGGGGCCGCCGGTCTCCAGCGATGGCATGTGGCGGTAGAGCAAGTCCTCATCCGCGCCGGGCAGCGCGTCGGGTGGATTGACAAGCTGCTCGACGGTGGTGTCGTAGCCTTGGTCTGCAAGCCGCTCCAGCTCATCGCGATTCGAACCGAACCCGGCTCGGCGCATGAGGTGGGCCATCAATGCGATCTCTTGGCTGGTCGCCATTCGCTTCTCCTTTGTGTGCCGGGCACCGCGGCCTCGGGGCTCGGCTGTCTCCGCGAAACACTCATGACCGAAGCGGTGATCGGGCAACAATCAATGCCATGAACGATTGCAGGATAGCGCGCCGAGACCGGCGGAGCGCAACACTGTCCGACGATGGGTTTCGAGCGGCCGAGCCGCACCCTTCCCGCAGCGCGACGGATGATCACAGGAACCCACCCGCCCGCTCGCCAATCTGCGCCTGGGATCGTCGGGCCGCTCCAGTGCGTGTCTCATGCGGAGGTCCCCTCCGTATACGTCATCTCGACGCGGCGCGAGGCGAATCGGTACGGATCCTGGCGGTCGACGCTGATCACGGGACTTTTCTTGAGGAGGGCCAGCTGGGTTCGCGCTCTTCCTCTGTCTCGCACGGCCTGCCCCGCCACTCGTCGCCCGGGCCGATCGCATTTCTCCTAGAAACCGCCAGGAGCCTCACCGCGAAGACTGTTCCTCGAGTCTGCGCAGCCCCCTCGAGCGGCCAGTGCGAATGGCGCAGCGATGCGAGAGTCAAACCTCATTGTCGCTCGAGTCGCCAGCCGCACCTTTGCCCAGCAAGCCAACCTTGTGTTACAGGTTGAACTGCGGGACCACGTAGTCCTTGTCCTTCTCGTAGACCTGGACTCGGCAGCGCGTGCAGTCCGTGACCGCGATGCGGTCCTGTTCGTCGATCGCGATGGCCCGTGGCCGCTCGAACCGGCTCATCTCCAGCATGTCCTCGTCGGAGACACGGTCAAAGGCCGCCACGTAGTCCGGGTTGGCGTCAAACATCTGCACCGCGGCCCTCGAGAACTCGCGCGCGTCGCCGTACAGACCCGTGATGATGTCTCCGTCGGCATCGTAGATCTGCACGCGGTTGTTACCCCAGTCGACCACGTAGACGTCCCCATCGCTGTCCACGGCCACGTCCGACGGGCGGCGCAGGGTCCCGCCATCATCGAAGGTCGATCCGAAGCGGAGCAGGAAGCTTCCGTCCGGCCCGAATTTCTGCACGCGGTCATTGCCCCAATCGGCGACGTAGATGTCGCCGGCCTGGTCAACGTGGATCCCCCACGGCTGGTTGAGTTGCCCATCGTCGCTGCCCTGCGTACCCCAGGCCGCGATGAAGGTGCCGTCCGGCGAGAACGTCTGGACGCGATGATTGTCGCCGTCGACGACCAAGACGTTGCCCTCTCCGTTGACCGCTAGGCCGGCCGGCCTCTGGAGCTGCCCGTCCCCCGATCCCGTTTCCCCCCAAGACGTGGCCTGCTTCCCGTCCCGGTCGTAGACGAGGACGCAGTTGGCGTAGGCGTCGGAGAGGTAGAGATTCTCATCGGCGTCCAGGGCCAGGCCCTCCGGCCACGTGTAATCGCCGCCGCCGATCGCGCGGATGTATTCCCCGTCGATCTGCATGTGGTCGATCTGCCGCGACAAAGCACGCCCCTCGGCGCCTCCGGTGTTGGCTACGTAGATCGTGCCTCCCGGGGCGCTGACGATCGGGGTGGGGTGGTAGAAGCCTTCCGAGCCAACTACGCGGCCGATCGACCGGGTGAAGTGCCAGGTCCGGCCCGCGACGGTTTGCGTTTTCATGATGACCCCTCTCGCAGACTTAAATAGCACAAATCGAATGGTCGGCACCTCGAGAACCCCAGGGCCGCTGCACCTTCCCTCAACGATCGTGCGTGTCTGCGGTGGTTCTTGGCGCGTGCGGTTAGTTCCTTCAACGTGTAGAAAGCGCATGTTGGCCGCCCTCGGGCCCGAGTGAACCGAGGATCGGGGAGAACTCAAGTCGGCCACGCTCGCGGGGCACGGCGGCGGTTCAAAGTGGGACGGCGACGATGGACGGCAACAGCCTCTGGACCATCTGGGTTTCCCGCCTGGTGCAAGGCCTGCTCGTCGTGATCGCGGTGATCACGATGGTCTTCGTCGTCAGCCGAGTCGCGCGCGATCCGATCGAGTATCTCGCGACGGACCAAACGACGCTCGAAGAGAAGGAGGCGCTACGCGCGGCGTTCGGCCTCGACGATACCCTCTACGTGCAGTACGGACGCTTCCTCTGGGAAACCGTGCGGCTCGACATGGGGAATTCGTTCGTCAGCGGGCGACCGGCCTTGAACGATGTCCGCGATCGGATGGGGAAAACGCTCGTGCTCGAGAGCGCCGCGCTGGTCTTCTCGCTGGCGATCGGGCTGCCGCTCGGAGTGATCGCCGCCCTGCGACGCGGTGATCCCACCGATTGGCTCGCCCGCTTGCTTGCCGTAGTCGGACAGGCAACTCCCAACTTCTGGGTGGGACTGATGCTGATCTTCTTCTTCAGCGTCGAACTCGGGTGGCTGCCGACCGGTGGGAGCGGGGGGCTGAAGCATTTGATCTTGCCCACCTTCACCCTGAGCCTGCTGACAGCGGCCTCGGTGATGCGACTGACCCGTTCGGGAATGATCGATGCGATGGCCATGGACTTCGTCCGCACCGCGCGTGCGAAGGGGCTCCACGAACGAACGATTGTCTTCCGCCACACGCTACGCCACGCGTTGCTGCCCGTGGCCACGATCTTAGGCATCGAGGTGGGCCGCTTGATGGCCGGCTCGGTGATCGTGGAAACGGTCTTCGCTTGGCCGGGCGTGGGCCGGCTTTTGATCCTCTCGATCCAGGCGGGTGACTACCCCGTGACCCAGACCGCGATCCTGATGATCTCGTCGACGATCGTGCTGGCCAACATCGCCGTCGACCTCTCATATCGCTTCATCGATCCGCGAATTCGCACGGGCGCAGCCTGATCAGCGGCAGGCCTCGGCGCGCACGTACTCCGCCCGCGTCGCCCCGCTCACTCTGATTCGCCGCGGCTCAGACCCGGGCCGCGACGGAGCAAGAGATGGCCGTTCGCCGAATCAGCATATTGGCAACTGGCTGGGGCACCCGCATCACCCTCTCCGCGTTCGCGCCGAGGGCTGGAAGGTCGCCGCGCTCTGGAGCCGTGCGGAGGCCAACGCGATGCGCCAGTCGGCGGAGCTCGGAATCCCCTTCGCGACGAACGAGGTTCGAGCCATCGTCGAGTGGGACGATCTCGAAGCGCTTGCGATCGTCACGCCGACTCCCAGCCATCACCCTCTCGTCATCCGAGCGCTCGCGTCGGGCAAGCACGTACTCGCCGAGAAGCCGATGGCGATGGACGCCAACCACGAGTTAACCAGGCGCAAGGCGGCCGCCGAGGCCCGGGTGACTGCCATGATGAATTTCGAGTAGCGCTTCACCCCCGCCCGGCTCCACGTCCGACAGCTCCTGGCCGACGGCTGTATCGGTAGGTTCCAGCACGCCAGTGTCGAGCTGGATTGGGATATGGCGGGGCCGAACACGACCTCGGCTGGCGGGATCAGTTGCGACTTGGCGGCGGAGGACTCA
>CAUYZA010000147.1:0-7552 GCA_963577225.1 Dehalococcoidia bacterium
TGGGCTTCCCGGTCGATCCGGAGGTGTAGAGGATGAAGAGGGGGTCCTCGGAGTCCATCACCTCGGGCTCGCATTCGGCGGGCTGGTTGGCGACGCTCTCGTGCCACCAGATGTCGCGCTCGGGGTCCATCGTGATGTCGCCGCCGGTGTGCTGGTAGACGATCACGAATTCGACGCAGTCGACCGTCTCCAGGGCCTCGTCAACGTTCTTCTTGAGCGGGATGGGGCGGCTGCCGCGCAGCCCTTCGTCTTGGGTGACGATCGCCTTGCAGGTGGAGTCTTCGACGCGGTCGGCGATCGAGGCGGGGCTGAAGCCGCCGAAGATGACGGAATGGATCGCGCCGATGCGGGCGCAGGCCAGCATGGCGATGGCGAGCTCCGGCACCATGCCCATGTAGATCGCGACGCGGTCACCCTTACCGACGCCGCGCGCGCGCAGCTCATTGCCCAGCCGGCAGACCTCCGCGTGTAGTTCGCGGTAGCTGATCGAGCGATTCTTGCCGGGCTCGTCGCCCTCCCAGAGGATGGCGGGCTTGTCGCCGCGGGTGTCCAGGTGCCGGTCCAGGCAGTTGCTGGTGACGTTGAGCTTGCCGTTGAGGAACCACTGGATTTTGCCGCTGGGAAGGTCGTCATCGACGACGGTGTCGAAGGGCGCGATCCAATCGATGTACTCGTTGGCCTGTTCGGTCCAGAAGGCTTCGACGTCGTTGAGGCTGCGGTCGTGCTGCGCCCAGTAGTCGTCCATGGAGCTGATATGCGCACCGTCGCTGACGCGGGCGGGGGGCTGGTAGACCTCGTCGACCGGTTGTGCGCGTTCGTCTGCCATCGCAAGGCTCCTTCGCTTGGGGCAAAATCTGGGCCGTATGCTAGCGCGCCTGCTCGGCAGGGGGCAGGCTCGTGGTGGCCGAAATCCGGGCCGTGATTCCGCTCTGTTGGGCGGCGTGCAGTCGGCCCGGGGGGGGGACCGTGGGGCCGGTGATAGACTGCCTCTCTCTCTCTCCCGCCTCGCCACACGGCGGGCAAGCGAATGCGTCGACGGTAGCGTCGCCGCAGCCAGTGGAAAGCGACGCACGATGGCCGACGAACAGGAACCGTTCCAGCGCATCAGCGTGCAGGACGCGGATAAGAAGCGCGAAGAGGGCGTCGCCATCATCGATTGCCGGGAAGTGGATGAGTACGCCGAGGGCCACGTCCCGGGTGCGCCTTTGATCCCCCATATGAGCGTCTTCCAGCGCATTGACGAGGTGGAGCAGATCGCCGGGGGCAAGGACAAGCCGCTGATGTTCATCTGCGCCAAAGGCCAGCGCAGCGCCGTGGCGTCGGAGTTCGCCGCGGCGGCGGGCTTCACCGACCTCTACAACGTGGAGGGCGGGACGGATGCCTGGCTCGAGGCGGGCCTGCCCTCCGAGAAGTAATTCGAAGGAATCGCCCGGCGTCGTGTTTGCCGCTCAGCGCGGCTTCGCCGAGCCGGGCGGCTGGTCCCGGCGCTGCTGGCACCAGGACACGGTGCAGGGGAAGATGACAGCGTGATACGCGCGCTCGCACGGCTCAGTGGTACGTCGCTCTTTGCCATCTTCGTGGGCATCGTTGTGATCGTGGTGGTGATCTTCCTGATCGCCAGTGGCGGCGTCGATCTCGGATCGTCCGACGACGACGGGGGTGTGTTGGGCGCGATCGAGCAGGCCGCGGACGAGGACGAGGACGAGGACGCTGGGGACGCGGACGCCGACGATAGTCCCGCCGTGGCCAGCGGCGCCGCCCGGCAGGACGAGGCGTTCCAGTTCGGCGACCTACGTTTGGCGGTGACCGACCTCCGGCTCTCGACGCTGGTCAGTGAAGGCCGAGACACGGTTGAGGCGATCGAGCAGTTCGCTACGGTCCTGCTGACGGTGCGCAACACGAGCGATGCGCCGGTCTCGCTGGGTGGTCGGCTGCTGCTGCTGGACGGGCGCGGGCGCATCTTCAGCCCTGATGCTGAGGCGACAGCCGCCGTGGCCCTGCGCGATGAGAGCCGCCGTGATGGGCTGGTGGTGGCGCTGCAGCCCGGTCTCGAGACCGATCTCGTCGTCGTGTTCCAGGTCCCCGAGCTGGCTGAGAACCTCCGCTTGCGCCTGAGCGGTGGCTACGTGGACGTGGAGCTGGACCGCTGATGAGCGACGGCGCGCCTCCAATCGTGCTTTGGGATATCGACGGCACCATCAGTAACAACGCGGGCGCGGGCTCGCTGGCGATGAACCGCACCTTCCGCGAGCGTTTTGGAGTGGAGGCGGAAGAGCCGGTTGCGGCGATCGACTTCCGGGGCGCCAGTGACGGATGGATCGTGCCGACCGTCGCGCAGCACCACGGGTTGGACTGGGGCGAGGAGCAGCAGGCAGCGTTCGTCGATCACTACTGCGGCGTCTTGGCCGAGATGATGGCGGAGTGGGGCGGCACGTTGCTGCCGGGCGTTGCTGAGCTGTTGGTCGCGCTGGATGAACGCGATGTGCCGCAGGGGCTGGGCACCGGCAACTTTCGTCGCTCGGCGTACGTGAAGCTGGACTACTACGGTGTCGGCGGGCACTTTTTGGACGGCGGCTTCGGCGACGATTCGCCCGACCGGCCCAGTCTGCTGGCGGCGGGCCTGGAACGGATGCGCCGGCACGCCGCGCCCGATGCGGGCTGCGTCGTGATCGGCGACACCGTGCACGACATCACGGCCGCGCGCGCGATCGACGCGCGGGTGATCGCCGTCGAGACGGGCTTCGCGGAACCACAGGAACTTGCCGACGCCCAGCCCGACGTGCTGCTGACCGATCTGAGCGACCTGGACCAGGCGCTGACTGCCATCCTGTCGAGCTGAGCCGGCAGCCCGGCGTCGCCTGGCTCAGGCGAAGAAGGCGCAGGCTTCGAATTCGGCTGGCGGGTAGGAGACGCCGCTGGCGGGATGCAGGCAGCGTCCACGCGCGCCGGCGAGCGGGTCCCCGGGCTGAACCCACTCGCGACAGTTTCCGCAGATCGCGGCTTTGACGGCGTTACGTGGTGGGTCATTGTGGGCGCGCCCGCTGGGATGGGGCAGGCTCTTGACGTCGGCGGCATCGATCAGCCAGAGCGGGCCAGGTTCCTGCGGCTGCTGCTCCTGGACCAGCTCACGCCGGTCGTGGCGCAGGGCCGCCTCCATCATCGACTCCACGGCGTCCTCCGCTCCGCTGCGACGGCGGCGCTTCCGCCGTGCCCGCGCGGACCAGACATCGCCGCCCGACCTGTCGAAACCGGAGGCAAAGTCGCCGTCGTCAAAGGCGTCGTCGCCGTGATGCGTGCTCTGGCGCTTTTCGCGATAGAAGCGTTGTGGGTTGTGCTTGGCCCCGCGGCCTTTGCGGTTCTTGCGCCCCACACGACACCTCATCTGGTTCGACGACGACACCAAGTGTAGCAACGCCGTTGCGGCACCCAGCGCTGGGCCCAGGCCGCCGGTTCCGGGCCAGCGTCTGCACTACCCTACGGGGACTGAGCGGCCGCTCAGGGGGCGGCGAAACCGACGAATTGGGGCGAGCGATGCGTGCAGCGGTGTGGACCAAGGGCGGAGAGCTGGAGCTGGTCGATCGGGCCGCGCCCGAGCCGGGACCGGGTGAGGTTTCCGTCTCGGTCGTGAGCGGCGGGATCTGTGGCTCGGATCTGCACTGGTTCCGGGGCGACTTCACCCCCGATGCCGGACGAACGCCGGGGCACGAGATCGGCGGCGTGGTGGCTGCCGTGGGCGCCGATGTCGACGGGCTGCGCGAAGGCGACGTGGTGGGCATCGAACCGCGCGTGCGCTGTGGCGCCTGCGACTACTGCGCGCTGGGGCAGTTCCAGCACTGCCGCACCAGTCATCTGATCGGATTGGGCTCCGACGGCGGCCTGGCCGACCAGGTCCTGGCCCCGGCCTACACGGCGTTTGTGGCGCCGCCCGGGGTGGACGGCGAGCTGGCAGCGCTGGCTGAGCCGCTGGCCTGCTCGGTGCACGGCTTTCGCAAGGTGGATTTGCGCGCGGGCGAGACGGTGCTGGTGCAGGGGGCGGGGACGATCGGGCTGACGGCGGTGCAAGCGGCCGTGGCCGAGGGGGCGACGGTGCTGATTACCGCTCGCTACGCGCATCAGCGCGAGGCAGCCGAGCGGTTGGGGGCCAGCGAGGTAATCATGGACGACGATGCTGGCAACCAACGGCTGGCGGAGTTGGGCCGCGATCAGGCGATCGACGTGGTGGCGGAGGCCGTGGGCGGGCACGCGGATACGATCCGCGTCGCCGTGGACGTGGTGCGACCGATGGGTCGGGTCTGTGTGCTGGGCGTCTTCGCGATCGAGAGCGCCGGGTTGAACCCCCTGACATTGTTGAGCAAAGAGGCCGTCGTCGTGGGAGCCAACACGTATAGCTGGCCGGGCGGCACTGCGGGCGACTCCGACTACGCGCGGGCGCTGGAGGTGATTGCGGGCATGCCGGAGGAGAGTCGGGCACTGATCACGCACCGCATTCCGCTGAGTGAGATCAACGCCGGCTTCGCGACGGCGATGGATAAGAGCACGGCTTCGATCAAGGTGCACATTCAGCCGGATTAGACCCGATGGGCTAGCTGGTCAGGCTGGGGCGACGCCCGGAGACGTAGCGATCGCCGCCCAGGAGGGCGTTGATCGACCAGAGCCAGCGATCGCGCACGACTTCGTAATCGCGCAGGTTGAGTCTGCGCTTGCCGCCACCGAATCCCATCATGGGCACGACGAGTAGACGCCAGGCCTGCATCATGATCATCGAGTCGTTGCGCTGCGGGCCCCAATAGCGCTGGGCGCGTGGCGCCCAACGTACGCGGAGCCGAGCCCGGCTGTTACCGCCGCGATCGTTCTCGTACTCCACCCACATCTCTTGCGCCCCGCGCGGCGTGACCCGCCGGATTCGGTGCGGGGGGACGCTCAGCAGTTCTTCGTCGGCGGCATTGGTAAAGCGCAGCCCATCGATGTCGAGGTGGAGCGTGCCGCTTTTGGCGAACGAGGGCAGGCGGGTCAGGAGGGAGGCGGCGTCGGTGGTGGGCAGCTCAAGGGCGGGGCGATCGGAGACATCGGAACCGCAGCGATGGCAGGTGCTGCGTCCGTCGAAGGTCTCGCGATGGCAGGCTGCACAAATCTTCACGGAACGAATTGTACGAAATTGGTCCCCGACCGGGGGAGGCGGCGGATGCTTCCCTGTTGCCGTGCGCTCAGTTGAGGACGCCCAAGCCCGCCACGCGCTTGCGCTGATGGCCGGCCAGACGACGTTTGAGCTGCCCATTCTCGACGGCGAGCACCTCGACCAGCATTTCCAGCCGCCGTGCGACTTGGGGCGACTCCAGCAGTTCCTGCTTGACCGACTGCGGGATCTCGAGGCGTGCCGCGACCAGGTCGGCCAAGGCAATGCTGGAGCGAGGCACGGGGAAGTCGCGCTGCCAGCAGTCCTGCAGGCTGAGGATCAGCCGCAGATGTTCGCCGTAAATCTCCGCCAGTTCTCGCGCCGCCTCCTGGGCGGGCTCGTCTTGGGCGTCTTCGGGCGGGCCCAGGAACTCCACCTCGCAGCGCAGAAAGGGATCCTCGCCCAGGTTTTCCGTGATCCGGAATCGGCGTATGCCTTCGCAGACGATGTCCCAACGGCCGTCTTCGGTTTCGTACGCGTCGACGATGCGCACCGCGCAGCCGACGTCGACGGGGGTGGCGCCGCCCCCGGCCTCGCGGCCTTGCTTGATCAGCGCGATGCCGAACTCGGCGTCCTCGTCCAGCACCTCGCGCACGAGCTGGCGATAGCGTGGCTCGAAGATGTGCAGCGGGATGCGCTGGCCGGGGAAGACCACGGTGTTGAGCGGGAACAGGCGCAGGATGGGCATCGACTACCCCAGCAGTGTCTGCGTTGGTCGGGCGGCTAGAGACCAGCCATGCGCGAGGCCATGGCGATCACGCGGCGGGCGTTGCCGTTCTCGTTAAAGGCGCGGAAGATCTGCAGCTTCTCGGCTTCCAACGAGCCTTCGGCGTGGATGGCGAGGACCTCCTGGTAGGCCCCGTAGTCGGAGGAGGTCAGGTCGCCGATGAAGTTCATCATCTTCATGCGTTGCTCGGCGCTGACGCCGTCGCGGCCCACAAGGTACTTTTGCAGGAAGGGGCGCAGCTCTTCGCTCTCCCAGTCCTCGTCGCCGGGGCCGGTGACCAGAATGCCGCCAGCCAATTCCTGCACGTGTTGCACGGCGCGGTGATAGCCGTGCGCGAAGTGGCTCTTGGCGATGTTGACGGTGAGCGGGTCCGGCGCGACCTGGCCGTTGGGCTTGTCGATGCAGCGCTCGGCGGCCTTCTCCGTCAGTGCGCGCAAGATCTCCGCGTACGCGATCAGCTCGACGAACTTCTCGCGCACGTGGCTGGCGCCAATGATGCCGTTGAAGTCCGCGATCACGGCAGCGCAGCCGCCCAGCGCGTCGACCAGGGGCAGCTTGTAGGAGACGGCCGTGAAGCGGTGGTACTCGACGAAGGTCAGCGCCAGCTTGCCAGCGTCGGCGAGTGCGCCGTTGAGGAAGATGCGCTCGTTGGGCACGAAGACATCGTCGAAGATGGTCAGCGTTTCCATCATCTTGTGCTTGGCGGAGATCGGTCGTTCGCCGGGGGGCGTCGGACCGTCGCCGAAGGGGCTGGCGAGGAGCCGGATGCCGGGCGTGTTCATGGGCAGCGCGAAGGCGATCGCCCAGTCCTCCTCACCCTCGCCCATCGCACGCGTGGGCAGCACGATGACCTCGTGCGCGTTGGTGGAGATCGAGGTGTGCTGCTTGGCGCCCCGCACCACGACTCCGTCGTCGCGCCGTTCGACCACGCGCAGGTAGAGGTCCGGGTCGGCTTGCTGACTGGGGCGCTTGACGCGATCGCCCTTGACGTCGGTCTGGGCGACCGCGATGGCGAAGTCTTTGTCGCGGCAGTGCTCGTAGAAGGCGCGCACGCGCTCGTGGTAGACCGGGTCTTCCATCTCGGCGGTGACGGCGAGCAAGGCGAAGAGCGCGTCGGTGCCGATCTCCTTGATCAGTGTGACGAGCGTGTCGCCCTCGCGGGTGCAGAGTTCGATCAGGGCGGAGCGCTTGAGCAGGTCGTCGCTGCTGGCGGGGATTTTGTAGTAGCGGCTGTACTCCTGGCCGTCCTCTTCGTAGACGGCCAGCTCGCGATGTTCGGGCTGGTCGGCGACGGAGTAGTCGATCGCCGCGTGGCGGGAGGCCTTGCCGATCACGGGGTGGGCCGTAACATCAGCGACGCGCTCGCCGCGGAACCAGACTTCACGCCCATCCTTGAGTGACTCCAGGTATTGCTCGGGGGACATCAAGGCCATGGCGGATTCCTTCGGTACGTTTTGTTCAGGAGCCGGTGGGTGGCCCGCTCGCCTCGCCGGGGCGCGCATCCGTGAGCGCCGACGGCGCCTGCAGGCTAGGAGATCACCTTGTTTAGCGGGTAGGAGACGAAGCCGCTGGCGCCGGCTTGCTGCAGCTTGGGGATCGCCTCGCGCTCCGCGCGCTCTTCCAGAATGACTTCGAGCGCGACCCATTCCTTG
>CAUYZA010000148.1:0-7371 GCA_963577225.1 Dehalococcoidia bacterium
GCCTCCGCAGATAGCGGAGGCCGGTTGCGTTCAGGGCGGGTCCACCGGGATCTGGTTCATGTGAGCCTCGGTTCACGCGAATGCGGCTCCCGCTTTGCGGTGAGTTCGGGAAGTGCGTTGAAGTCCAGGATCGCGGGAGCGGTCCGGCAACGAAACAGGACCGGTGACGAGCGCCGCCCGCTGGGTGAAGCGCCTCCGTGATCCAGGTCCGGCAAGAGGAAGACACAACGTCGACCAACGGGCGACCACAAGAACGTCGACCCGATTAGATGCGGATAATCCGCGGTATCCGGTCAGAAAGACGGCCGGGCGGCGGAGCGAAATTAGCGCCACCCAAGTTGGTGGCAACCAGCGGTATCGCGACGATGCGCGATGCCGGCGCGGGCCAACAAACACCCGCGCAGCGCACGGACCGGATCGCCGGTGTGCGCAAGGAAGGTACGAATGAGCGCTCATCGATACGAAGTAGAGCTGGCGGGTAAGCCGCTGATCCTGGAGACCGGGAGCCTGGCCGCGCAAGCGGGCGGTGCCGTGACGGTGCGCTACGGCGACACCATGTTGCTGGCCACCGCCACCGCGAGCACGCCCCGACGGGGAATCGACTTTTTCCCCCTCTCGGTCGAGTTTGAGGAGCGGCTATACGCCGCCGGACGCATCCCCGGGTCGTTCTTCCGACGCGAGGGACGCCCGACCACGACGGCGATCCTCTCCGCCCGGCTGACGGACCGGCCCCTGCGGCCCTTGTTCCCCAAGGGCTACATGGATGACACCCAACTCGTCCTCACGATCCTCTCCGCCGACATGGAGAACCCGCCCGACACCTTGGGCACGATCGGCGCCAGCGCGGCGCTGACGATCTCGGACATCCCCTTCGACGGCCCCGTCGCCTCCGTGCGAATCGGCCACGTCGACGGCGGGCTCGTGCTGCAGCCCACCTTCGATCAGATCAAAGAGGGCGACCTCAATCTGATCGTGGCTGGCACGGCCGACGCGATCATGATGGTCGAAGCCGAAGCTGGCGAAGTCCCCGAACAGCTGCTGATCGACGCGATGGCGCTAGCCCAGGACGCGATCGCGGCCATCGTTGGCCTGCAAGAGCAGATGCGTGAGGACCACGGCAAAGACAAGCGGGCCTTCACCGCCAAGGAGCTCGACGCGGACGCGGAAGCCTCCGTCGCGGCCTCAACCGAGGCCGACTTGGTCGCGGCCCTCGCGCCCGATTCCGGCTTCACCAAGGCCGAGCGCGACGACAAACGCGACGAGCTGCGCAAGGCCGTCACCGCGGATGTCGACGACGAAGCGCAGGCCGAGCAGCTGCGCGACGCCTTCGAGGCGATCGAAAAGAAGATCGTGCGCGCCAACATCCTGGACCATGGTGCCCGTCCCGACGGACGTGCCAGCACGGACCTGCGGCCGCTCAGCGCCGAGGTGGGGATGATTCCCCGCACCCACGGCTCCGGCCTCTTCCAGCGCGGCGAGACCCAGGTCTTGGGTCTGACCACGCTGGCCGGCTCCTCCATGGCGCAGCGCTTGGACGACCTCTCGCCCGAGGACTCCAAGCGCTTCATGCACCACTACAACTTCCCGCCCTGGTCGGTGGGTGAGACGGGCCGCATCGGCAGCTCCGGCCGCCGCGAGATCGGCCACGGTATGCTGGGCGAGCGCGCCCTGGCGGCGATCATCCCCGACTTCGAGGATTTCCCTTACACGCTGCGTGTCGTCTCGGAAGTGCTCTCGTCCAACGGCAGCACCTCGATGGCGAGCATCTGCGCCGCCGTCCTCTCCATGATGGACGCCGGTGTGCCGCTCAAGAAGCCGATCGCGGGCATCGCCATGGGTCTGATCAAGGGTGAGGCTGACGACGACTACGCCGTCCTGACCGACATCGCCGGCTTGGAAGACCACCTCGGCGACATGGACTTCAAGGTGGCCGGCTCCAAGGAAGGCGTCACCGCGCTGCAGATGGACATCAAGGTCAAGGGCATCAGCCTGTCGATCATGTCCGAGGCGCTCGAACAGGCGCGCGGTGCCCGGCTCGAGATCATGGACGTCATGCTGGACTGCATCTCGGAGCCGCGCGAAGACCTCTCCGCCTACGCCCCGCGCATGTACAAGGTCGTGATCGACCAGGCGAAGATCGGCCTCATCATCGGGCCGGGTGGCAAGACCATCCGCCAGCTCGAAGAGGACAGCGGCGCCAGCATCAACATCGAGAACGACGGCACCGTCTTCGTGATGGCCGTCGACGAGAAGTCGGCGCAGATCGCGACCGACCAGATCAAGGCCCTGACCAAAGAGGTCGAGGTCGGCGAGATCTACACCGGCAAGGTTGTTCGCATCCTCAGCTTCGGCGCCTTCGTCGAAATCCTGCCGGGCAAGGACGCGCTGGTGCACATCTCCGAGTTGGAGCACCACCGCGTGCCCGCTGTGGAGGACGTGGTCAAGAGCGGCGATGAGGTCAAGGTCCAGATCACCGAGATCGACTCGATGGGTCGCATCAACGCCTCGCGCAAGGCACTGCTGCCGCGCGGTGAAGGCGATGACGCCCCGTCCGACCGTCGCGATGAGCGCCCTCCCCGCGGTCGTGACCGCGGCCCCGACCGGGACCGAGGTTCTGATCGTGGCTCCGACCGAGGTTCTGATCGGGGCCCTGACCGGGATCGTGGCCCGCGCCGCGAGCGCCGTGACTCAGGTGGAGACTCGCCCCGCGACTCCAGCCGCGATGAGCGGCCGACCAACCAGGATCGCGATGACGACGGTGGGAGCACCAGCACCGCCGTCGAGGAACCCCGCGCGACAGAGCCCAGTCGGGACTCCGCGCCGGCCGCCGAGGAAGCGGCCCGCCCCGCCGAACGGCGTCGAGCCGACGGTGACGGTGGTCGTGATGGTGGCCGTGACAGCGGCCGCGATGGGGGCGGCGACGATGCTGGCAGCGGGGGCGATTCGGACGGCGATGATCGCCCGCGGCGCCGCCGGCGCCGGCGGCGTCGGTCCGGCGGCTCCAATGTCGGCAACAGCGGCGGCAACGCCAGTGGTGGTACTGCGGGTGGTAGCAACGCTGGCGGGAACTCCGGAGACGGCGGTTCCCGTGAGCCCGAAGAGCGTCAGCCGCGATCCAACGACGGTCGTCAGCGCTCACGCGGTGGTGTGCTCGCCCGCGTCGGGCTGCGTCGCAACCCGGAAAGTGACCGTAGTAGTAGCGGTGGCGATACGCCGCCCCCGCCGCCCCCGCCGCCCCCGCCGCGCAGCGACTTCGGCGCCCCGCAGTAGGCGCTGGAGCCATAGGTATTACTCTAACGGGGCCGCCGTAAGGTGGCCCCGTTCTTGATCGGCACGGCTTCGGGAGGGGTGTGCGATGGCCAGACTTCGCGTCGCCGTCGGCGGCAGCGGCAACATGGGCCGCCAGGTGATGGCGGCAGTCCTCGATGCCGAGGACATGGATGTGGTCGGCGTGCTGGATGGACTCGCGCAGTCGGACCATGTGCTGCTGTCCGACGGCAGTGAGGTACCGCTCGCCAATACGGTCGATGCGCTGGCCGGGTTCGAAGCGGACGCGTTGATCGACTTCTCCAACGCCGCCTGGACCGATCTGCTGTTGCCCCACGCGATTGAGATCGGGGTCCGCCCGATCATCGGCACGACGGGCCTGAGCGACGAGTTCGTCGAGCGCATGGTCGCGGCCAGCCAACAGGCCGGGGTCGGCGGCGTGATCGCTTCCAACTTCGCGCTGGGCGCCGTGATGATGATGCACCTCGCCGCGATCGCGGCGCCGTTCTTCGACTCCGTCGAGGTGATCGAGCAGCACCACGACGGCAAAGTGGACGCGCCCTCCGGCACGGCCATGACCACTGCTCAGAAAATGCGGGCCGCGCGCGACTCCGACTTCAAGCGTAACGTGGCCGAACGCGAGACCCTGCCGAGCGCGCGCGGTGCCGAGCTGGGTGGCGTCACCTTGCACTCGGTGCGGCTGCCGGGCCTGGTTGCGCACCAAGAGGTCTACTTCGGAGGCGTCGGCGAGACGCTCAAGCTGCGCCACGATTCGATCAGCCGCGAGTCGTTCATGCCTGGTGTGCTGCGCGCCGTGCGCGAGTCGGCCGAGCTCGATCAGATCGTCGTCGGCCTCGATCGCTTGCTGGGTCTCGTCTAGCTGAGTCTGGTCTAATAGTGCGGAACTGAAACGCTGTCGTGGGCGTCTTGTCCAGGTCGGCGTGATTCAGGCGTCGGCTGTGAGCGAGGCACGCGATGCGACGGGCCCTGACCTTCTGGATCTTGGCACCGCTGCTGGCGGTTCTCCTCGTTTCCGCCTGCGGCGGCGATGACGACGCTGCCGACTCTACCGGCGGGGACGAAGCCCGTGCCGATTTCGAACGCGCCGTTGCCGACCCGGCGGCTGGAGCAGCCGGTGGTGAGGCCGTCGCCCAGTTCGCCGTCGACCTCTACGGCGCGCTGCAGGAGTCGCCGGGCAACTTGGTCTTCTCGCCCTACAGCGTCGCAGTCGCACTGGGCATGGCTCGCGCGGGCGCAGCCGGGCAGACCGCGGACGAGATCGACGCGGTCCTACACGCTGCGACCACCCCAGACTTCGACGCGGCCTTGAACGCAATCGACCAGATCCTGGCGGCGCACCCCGGCGAATACGGAACCAACTTCGACGGCGAACCGATCAGGCTGGAGCTGGAGACCGCCAACGGGATCTGGTCGCAGGACGGCTTCGCGCTGCTCGACAGCTACCTGGAGACGCTCGCGCGCGACTACGGCGCCGGGCTGCGGCTGGTCGACTTCGCCGGCGCGACGGAGGAGGCCCGTCAGACGATCAACGGCTGGGTCTCGGATCGCACCCGGGAGCGCATCCCCGTGCTGATCCCTGTCGGCATTCTCAAGTCCAGCACGCGCGTTGTACTGACCAACGCGGTCTATCTCAAGGCCCCCTGGGCTGTCCCCCTTCGGCGACCGTGGGGACATGCCATTCACCCTGCTCGACGGCAACGAAGTCGGCACGCCGTTCATGGGCGTCGACGCTCCCTACCGCTACATCCGCGAGGACGGCTATGAAGCGGTCGAGCTGCCCTACGTCGGCTCCAGCGGAGGCGGAGGCCTCTCGATGGTGCTTGTCGTGCCCGACGCCGGACGCTTCGCAGAGGTCGAAGCCTCGCTCGACGCCGACCTGCTCGTTGGCTTGCCCGGCCGGCTCGAGCAACGCGAGCTGTTCCTGCTCATGCCCAAGTTCGAGTTTCGTGTGCCCTCCGACCTGACCAGGGTGTTGCAAGACTTGGGCATGCCCACCGCCTTCGGGCCCGAGGCCGACTTCTCCGGCATCACCGGCGACCGCGCCCTCTTCATCAGCGCGGTGATCCATGAGGCGTTCATCGCCGTGGACGAGCTGGGTACCGAGGCGGCCGCCGCGACCGCCGTCGCCTTCGACGAATCGGAACCCGCCGACCCCGTCCATCTCACCGTCGACCGGCCCTTCCTCTTCTTCATCCGCGACATCGAGACGGGCGCCGTGCTTTTCCTCGGCCGTGTGCTCGATCCGACGCAGGGCTAAGCGCTACCCCCAGTCGTTGTCGATGCGGCCGCTTGCTCAGTTCGCGAGCCAGGCGTCGAGCGAGGCCATGAACTCCTGATAAGGCACGTCGTCGGAGACGAGGAACTTCGAGCGCTGGAACGCGCCTGGTGGCACGACTACGGGACCGGTGCGCGTATGGCCGTGCCGCCATCCCGGAATGCCGTGTCGATCTCGGGCGCGATGGTGGAGATGTCAAGCTGTGGGAAGTTGCCGTCGGCGTGGAAGTTCACGTACTTCGAGGCCGCAGCGGAGCCGTCGTTCGCCGGCAGCCGGATGAAATCGCCGCCAAATCCGGGCGGCTGGAACGTGTTGACATCGGCCAGGACCAGCATGCCGCCCGTATAGACGCCCGCGGTCTGGCTGTCGTTGTTCTCGAACAGGATGTCGATGCCGTTGTCGCCCGGCTGGATCGCTTGGGTATGGGTCAGCACGAACAGATCCGCCCAGCCGTCCTGCCGGATCTGCCCGATCTTGGCTTCCAGCCCCAGCGCCTTGGCGGCGTTGACTGTCATCATCTTGTACAACTGCTGCCTCGCCTCGCTCTGGCTGAGGCCGAGATGGCTGGTCATGAAGATCTCGGCGTGCTTGGACTCGTCCCAGAGGTGCTTCGAGCCTGATGGTGCCTAGTCCGACGTCAGCACGCAGTTCACGTTCTGATCGATCAGTTGTGTGATCGGGATCGTGTCCGAATAGAGCATGCAGTTCGAGACCGGCGACCAGAGAATCGAGAGCCCGTAATCGTTAAGGAACGTGACATCGCTGAGGTCGGACGGATCGACGCTGCAGCCGTGGATCATGTTGAAGCGCCGCTTCGCGAACTCAGGCGCCGTTGGCTTCGGAAAGACGGGATTGCTCGGCGAACCAGACATTGCCAGCTCCTTGAACCGCAGGAATTCGTGTCGTGTATACGCGTCCTTGGTCCCTCCCCCGAGGAAACGAAGCACCCCTCCGAGAGATGGACGAGCGCGCTGTACAGTTGGTCCGGATAGGCCTCAGCCCATGTCTTCATCGGGGGGGTTGTCCGGCGTCACCACCCACGGCGACGTGTCTTGATTTGGGTGCTGGTCGGAAACGCCCGGATACGAAGAATCCGGGCTCTCGCCTGACATGGGCAGGCAGGGCCGGTAGATCTTGACGGCGGAGTCAATGTACTGGCCGCCGGAGATCTCCATGTCATCGGCGTTGCCCGTGCTGCGAATGAGGATGTGGTCGCGGTTGACGAGAGTTCCGTCGTACGTCTTCGTTTCCTGGATCACGGTCGTGCCGCCGCAAACTGCTTGCACCTCTGAGAAGGCCGTGATCTGCTGTGCACTGGGGACCCCCGGCAGCGGATGTGCTTTGAAATATTGTCGGATCAGAGCCCCCGGCGCCGTCACCGTTTCTGCGGAAACTTTCGAATCGTCCGCCTGCCATTCGAACCGGTTGTCGTAGTTGAAGACGGGCACGGCCGGATCGGTTCCGTGCCAGAGCGGAATGAAATCTCACGCGGTGTGATTGTGAAGGTTAATCAAGCCCGGGAAGATGACCTGCGAGGGCCGCAATTGGTGGAGGGCCGCGCCGGGATAGTTTGCAGTTTCCGAACCTAGTGCCAGATCGAGGACGGTCCTGTGCCTCCCGCCCCGCCCGCCTCAATCATTAGATAGCCTTGCTGGATCGTGCCGAGTTCATCGGTCACGATGCTCCCCGCGAGCGTGAGTGGATACGAAGGTGCAGTCGTCACTTAGATCCGCCAGGTGTACCCGTTAGCTTATGAGCCAACTACCAGAGGTGTAAGGAACCAGGTGCAACGAAAATGCTACCCGCTA
>CAUYZA010000149.1:0-7356 GCA_963577225.1 Dehalococcoidia bacterium
CGGGCGCGATTCCAGTCGCCGACGGCTTTCAGCATCTCCTTGGCGTACTTGCGATTGCCCACCAGGTTGTCGTCGGTCAGCGTGACGAAGTCCACACCGGCGTCGGCCCAGGCCTGCAGTTCCAGCAGCACGTGTTCGATCGGCTTCATGCGAACGACCCGACCGTAGGTCACGATGATGTCGCAGAACTCGCAGTTGAAGGGACAGCCGCGCGTGGTCTGGACGGCTCCCACGCGATAGGCCTTGGTGTCGAGCAGGTCGAGCCGGGGTGGCGGGCTGTCCGTCATGTCGATCTTTTCGACCTGGGCGTAACGATCTTCGCCTTCGCCGAGTTCCCACGCGTCCAGGAAGATCTCCCAGTTGTACTCGCCCTCGCCCTCGAACAGCACGTCACAGTGCGGGCGGCAACGCTCCGGCACCACGTTGCAGATCGGGCCGCCCATGCAGACGGTGTAGCCGTTCGCCCGGAAGCGATCGGCCACTTCGAACAAACGCTGCTCTTGGATGCCCATGGCGGACAGCACGATCAAGTCCGCATCGACTTCAAAATCGATCGGCTCGATGTTCTCGTCGACGATCGTCACGTCGTAGCGGTCGGGGGTCAGCGCGGCCAGCGTCGCCAGGCCCAGCGGCGGCATGACCGTCTTGAAGCCGCCGATCTCCTTGATGAAGCCGAAGCTCCAGAAAGAAGGTGGAAACTGCGGATGGACCATGACGATTTTTTTGCGTCTGGTCCGCGTCGGGCCCGGAACTTGCGTCATGCCCCCAAGCTTCCCAGCAGCAGGAGACTCGGAGAGCCGTTCTCGGGTTCTCGTCCGGCTGCGGGCTGCACCGATAGCGTACGGGTCAGGACCTCTAACCTCGCGTTTGCCCGCCACAGATGTCTTGCCTGCCCGCTGCAGGCGGTATGCCAGAGCGAAGCCAGGTTCGCCGTCGAGGGGGGTAAATCATCGGCTGGGGCTGCCAGCGCAGCCGCGTTGAGGGATAGCCCTTGTCAGAGCGTTGGCGTCGGATGGCCCCCGCTCAGTCGGACATAAGCGGGGGCCATTGCAGGCGACGGTCGCTCCCACGGTTCGGGCTGCGCCCTGGGGCACGATCAGAGGTCGAGGCCGAGGGCGGCGACGGGGGTCGTGACCGACATTTGCGGCGGATCCGCGACCAGCGGCCCGAACGCTGACATGGCCGCCTGCATCGCCTCGCTCTGGCCGTGGTTCTGCATCGACTCCGCATCCGCCATCAGGGCGAAGAACCAGAAGGTGTTCCCCTCGCCGCGGTGATACGAATAGATCTCGACGCGGGGTTCGTCCTTGGCGGTCTCAACCATCGAGGTGAGGACCGCTTCCATCTCCTCGGCCTTGCCGTCTTGGCACGCGAACGTGCCTATGACCGTGGCTTTGCTGATGTCGTTCTCCTTCGCGGCTGGGGCCGCGTAGCACGAGTTGATCGCGTGTCGACATTCCTACCACGAACGGGGGGTCGAATCGACGGACGAGGTTTTGGCCCACGGCTTGCCGCGATCTGCACCGCCGTGCCGTAGAGGTCGTCCTCCTCGGCGATGGGCTCGCCGGCCTTCAGGGCAACTCCTCGTAGCCCGCGCCTCGCGCGGAGGGGCTGCGGAGCACGAGGGGGGAGAGGCGCAGCGGAGCGGCGAGGGAACTGAGCCGCCCATCTGTCCTAGCCAATCCGCACCTGACCTGACGGGTAGCTGAAATGCCGAGTCGGCCGATCGGGGATGGTGAGCGCCACCATCATCGGCCCTAGCCGACCGAGGAACATGAGCACGACCAGGATCATTGCACCGCCCGTGGAGAGCCCGCCCGTCAGCCCGTGTGACCAGCCTGTGTGACCAGCCCACGTTGGCGAGCGCGGACATGACCTCGAAGTCGAGGGCGAGGAAGGGAAAGGGGTCAGTGATGGCGAGCGCGATCACGCCGACTGTGAGCGCGATGAACATGAGCACGATGACGCTGACCGCCCGGATCACAATCGCCATCGGGATCTCGCGGCCAAAGGCCTCGGGCCGGTGTCGGCCCCGTAGGGCGGCGACGACCAACGACATTGTGACCATGAACGCGCCCATCTTAATCCTGCCGGACGTAGAGGTGGATGAGCCACCGATGAACATCAACACGAGAAGGACGACCGTGGTGACTTCGCGCATCGCGGCCATCTCGACCGTGCGATTCACGGACAGGAAAAAGGTATTGGCCAAGGCATCGACAGGGCCGAGGCCGCTGAGGGGCTGGCCGGGCTGCACTTCCGCCGCTAGCAGGAGGATCATGCCCAGCGCCAAGAAGCCGAACATCCCGAGCACCACGAAGCGGGTATCGAGGCTCCAGAAGCGGGGCCGCCGTCGCATTTGGAAGACGGTGATGAAGGAGAGGGTGCCGAGGAAGGCGGAGATCCCCATCACCACGACGGGATAGGGCGACGAGACTTGCCCCTGGAACCCGGTTCCGCCACCCATGAGATCGAAACCCGCGTTGTTGAACGCCGAAATCGTATGGAAGAGGGCCTGCCAGGCTCCGCGCGGGCCCCCCGTGTTGTCCAGGAACCAGGGCAGGAGGAGCAGGAACGTGACCGACTCGACGACCACGACGAAGATCACCAGGCGGCGCAGGAGGCGACGCACATCGCGCTCGGTCACGTCCATCAGTTCCATACCGAAGAACTCGCGCCCGCGCAGCCCGAAGCGACCGCCGATGACCAGCACCAGCAGTCCGGCATACATCGTCACGCCCAGGCCCTCGAGCTGGATCAGCCCAGCGATGACGGCTTCTCCGAAGCCGCTCCAATGGGTGGCGCTGTCGAAGCGGGTGAGGCCCGTTACGCAGACGGCTGAGACGGCCGTGAACAGAGAGTCCCAGCCGCTTGTCCACGCGCGCGATTCGGACGAAGCCGGGAGTGCGAGCAGCAGCGCGCCCAGGCCGATCACGACGGCGAAGGCGGCCGCAATCATCCACGGACGCGGCGTGATCGAGATATGCCTTTGCGGGCGCACCTGCATGATCTCCGGGTAGAGTCGCCTGCGGCGCAAGACGCGGTTGCCAGGGAGGCGAGGATCGGCGCGGGAAGCCACGGCGAGTCATCCCCCTTGGTGGGCGTGACATCGGAGGGCCAGGAAGCGGACAGGACCGGAAGCGGGCACGCGAGGAGTGGGTCACTCCGTCAACGCGCGTCGCTTAGGCCGCGGGTGGCGAACGCGCCCCCGATGTGCCGTGCGGCACCAGCGAGTGGACGCCAGGTGAGTCCCCGTCTCTGACGCGGACGAGGAGCCTCGCGGCGGGGTCGCCGGTGGCGTGGGCAGCCTGAACACGGTCGTCGGGCTCACCATCGAGACCGTCAGCCAACTCAACAAGCGCAGCGGGTTCGTCCCCGCGGATGGAGTCAACTTCGGCGAGCGTGGCGGCCTCATGGGAAGGGGCGCTGGCTAGCCAAGACGAGGAGGCAAAAAATGCGAGCAGGACAGCCACGGCTGCGAGAGTCACGCTCCAGAGGCGCGAAGAATCGGGCTGATGATCGCGCTTCGTCACGCGAATCCAGACTCTCCGCCCCCTACAAGGCGGCGCTAACCGACCTATTGGCTGCCAGTTTCCACGCTACGCTCGGCTCAACGCGGAGGCCAGGGGCCGAGCGCTGTTCCGTTGTCAGTCGCCGCTGCTGGCCTCGCGCTGCGGGGTTCGGCGCTAACGGTGGGGTGGGTGCCCAGCAAGATCAGGAAAAACGCGGCGGGAGACTCGACGAACAGATCCGGACGTGATCATCCAGTGCGCATCCCAGGCGGCGGCAGAATCGCGTCGAGCATCTGCGCCTTGTCCCGCGCCACGCTGGTTAAGACGTGCGAGTAGCGGTTGAGCGTGGGAGCCGCGTTGGCATATCTGAGCCGGTCCGCGACCGCTTTCGTGTGCGCGCCTTGCAGGAGGCGCAGGGTCGGTCGACGAATGGTGCGCAGCTGCCCAGAACGGCAGTCGGTGGAACCTGCGTAGAGGCCGTGGATGTTGGAGGCGACGACCGGATTCGAACCGGTGATCGGGGTTTTGCAGACCCTTGCCTTACCGCTTGGCTACGTCGCCCAGAGCAAAACTCATGTGAGGGGGATGGAGCGGAAGACGGGATTTGAACCCGCGACCTTCTCCTTGGCAAGGAGACGCGCTACCACTGCGCCACTTCCGCCTGCGGTCACACTACCGGATGGGGGTCGCCGGGTGGTGCCGAGGATGAGACTCGAACTCATACGCTCTTAGAGAGCACAGCGCCCTCAACGCTGCGTGTCTGCCAATTCCACCACCTCGGCGCGACCGGCGTAGCCGTCTGGCAGGAGTGGAGGGACTCGAACCCCCGACCTACGGTTTTGGAGACCGTTGCTCTGCCAAACTGAGCTACACTCCTTCAGCGCAGAGCGCAGTATATCAACGCCCAGATCGCCCGGGCAATTCGCCTTCTGTCCGCTGCTCACGACTCCTTCGCCGCACCGCGCAGTGCCTCCTGGATCCGTTCCGGGTAATCGCTGACGATGCCCGACAGCGGCAGCCGCACCAAACGCGCCAGATCTGCCGGATCGTTCTTGGTCCAGCAAAACACCGCGAGTCCCTGGCGGCGGAACTCCCGCACGACCGACTCGTCCACATCCGCGATCGATACGCCCGCCAACCCAAGCCGCTCGACGCGTGCTCGCACCTGGTCCGTCACGCTGCGGCAGAGATGCGCGACTGGCAGTTGCGGCGCCTGTCGCGCCAGCGCTTCCAGCAGCGCGCCGTCGAAGGACCAGAGCCAGACGCGGTTCTCGGCGGCGGCCTGTACGTCCTTCAGGACCGCTTCGACGACGGTGTCCGGCGCCTGGTCCGGCGCGGCCTTGACTTCGATCACGAGCAGCGCGGTCGGGACAACCACTGCCAGGGCCTCGCTCAGCGTCGGGACCGTTTCGCCGTCGCCCGCGTCCAGCTCTCGCAGTTGGGCGAACGTCATCGCGCAAAGCAGGCCGGATCCGGTGGTCGTCCGGTCCAGCGTGTTGTCGTGCAACAGGACGGGGACGGCATCGGCGCTGAGATGGACGTCGATTTCGATCCCATCGACGCCTAAGGCCAGGCCGGCGCGCAAGCCGCGCAGCGTGTTCTCGGGCGCGTGGCCCATCGTCGCCCGGTGGGCGACAACAAGAGGCGCTCGACGCGCGACCGCGCGGTGCGCGCTCACGAACCGCGCCCGTGCGGCAGAGTTGCAGTCATCGCCCCAGTCTATGGCGCGCTGTATCGCCGCCGAGCAAACGACCGCCATACACTGCGCCGGGCTGAATCCGCGCTTCGCGCCGAGGCCGCCCCGCGGAGCGCAAATGGCCACCGTCAACGCCCTATTCGTTCGCGCCTTCGACGACGCGGGAGACGTCTACCACGAGATGGCAGCGCCGCTGATCGACGCGGTCGCGGATCTTGTCGTCGAACGAGCGGAGCTTTCGCGTGGCGCCGTCGTCGTCGACATGGGGACGGGGCCGGGCACCGTCATCCTGGCCGCGCTGCGGGCCGGGTTCAAACGCCTCGACGTCACGGCGATCGATCTCTCGGAGCGCCAGATTCAGATCGGGCGCAAGCGGCTAGCCGACGTGGGTTTGCGTGCCCGCGTGGCACGTATGGACGCGGCGTCGCTCGACGTCGGCGACAACAGCGTCGACGCCGTCACCTCCAGTCTCACGCTGCCCTACCTCGACGACCCTTTGCGTTCGATTCGGGAGGCGGCCCGTATTGCCAAGCCGGGTGCGCCGGTCGTGGTGTCCACGTTCGGGCATCCCCTGCTGGCGGGCTTCGGCGACCGTCTCTTGCGCGCGATGGACAGCGCTGACATCCCGTCGCTGCCAGTCTCGCTGGCGCATACGCCGGAGGAGTTGGCGCAATGGGCGTTCCGTGCCGGTCTGGACGACGTCGTCATCGAAGAGCACGACATCCCGGTGCGCTATCCCAACCTCGATGTCTTCCTGCATACCGCGCAGGTGCTTGGCTTCCAGATCCGGCTCAGCGACGCGCCCCAGGAATGGCTGGCGGCTGTTCGGGAGTCGCTCGCAAAGGACGAGCGGGTTGTTGGCCCTAGCGGGGAGGTCGCCGGCATGGTGCGCGTCCTCTTGCTGCGCGGCCGCGCGACCTAGCCGCCTTGTAGCGGAGCGAAGCGGTTAGTTGAACGTGGGCGGGATATAGCCCACGCCGATCACCAGATCCTGCCCGATGCGGAGTGCGGTGCCGGCTTCGAGCCCGTTGATCCCTTCAATCGCGGGCACCGTCGTCTCGAATCGCACCGCCAGCGCCCGCAGCGTGTCACCGGACGTCGTCGTCCACTGCGCCACCGCATCCCAGAGCAGCGGCAGGGTGTCTGGGTCGAGGATGCGGAGGTGGGGGACCGCGTCGGGCGTGCTGGGGAAGCCGTAGGGAATCAGGATCAGGTCGCCGATCGTCAGCGACGCCGCGTCGTCGATGCCGTTGGGCGTGACGATGGCCTCGATCGTCGTCTCGAATCGGGCCGCCAAGCGCGACGTCCGATCGCCGACGCGAACGGTATAGGGCGTGATCCGTGGCCAGTCGGCGACGTCGGCGCCCAGGGGCGAGACCGTCTCCGCGGCTTCCTCAGCCGTGCTCTCCGCGGGTTGCGAAGGCACGTCCTCTTCGTCTGACGCGCTCGACGCGGCGGCCGGCTCGTCTGGCTCGGCAGGGACGATCGGTGGCTCTGCGCTGGGAGCAGCGTCGGGTTCTGCATCGGCTGGCTCGGTCTCGGCTGCCGGCTGGGGTTCGCTTGCGGGTTGGACCTGCTCAGTCGCGGCCGCGTCGGACGCCGGTGTGGCATCGTTGGGCGTGTCGTCAGGGGCTGCCACAGTGGCTGGCTCGCCCGAGACCGCTGAGTCCCCACCGCCGTCAGTCAGGAACGCTACGGCGCTCCCGACGACGATGATCGCCGACAAGGCCGCCTGCCAGACTAGTCGCGTCGTCGCCCGGCCCCGGCCCCCCGCGCTGACGCCGTCCCAGCGAAGCGGGAAATGAAGCAGCGCGTCGGACTCGTTGGGGTCGGGATCTGGGTTGTTCGCTGGGTCGTTCGCGGGACCGGGCACAACCGGCTATGTCCCGCTGTGGCGCAACGCCGGGCAATCGTGCGGCGCCGACGCGGCGGCTTGCCGCAGACATTCGTAGGGCACTTCGGGGTACGGGCACTGGGCCCGCCCGCAGCTCAGTGCATTGCGTTCACTGCGTCGCTGCGCCTGCACGCAGTTGTCGCACAGCTCCCAGCTCACCTCGCTGGTTGGCGCGTATTTTGCCAGCACCTTGCCGCAGCTCACGCGGCTGGAAATCTTCGGTCTCGCAGCTCCCTGCCCACCGGTCCTCTCTC
>CAUYZA010000150.1:0-7294 GCA_963577225.1 Dehalococcoidia bacterium
CCAGGTCGCGGCCCTGCGCTGGGTGCGCGACGAGATCGCGTCCTTCGGCGGCGATCCAGACAACGTCACGATCTTCGGCGAATCGGCCGGAGGCTGGGCGGTAGCGGCGCTGCTCGGGACCCCCGCCGCGTCGGGGCTATTCCATCGGGCGGTGGCGATGAGCGGGGCAGCGCAGGGCATGATCGGGGTGGATCAGGCGCGGGCGGCGGCGGTGGAGATCGTACGGGAGCTCGGCGTGGCGGAGGCAACGATGGCGGCGCTGCGGGCGGAGCCGGCGCAGCGATTCCTTGAGGTGCAACAAGCGCTGGACCAGCGCTTGCGCAAGGCGCGGGGAGCCCCAGCCCCGGGGGGTGAGAACGTGCTGGCGTTCTCGCTGCGTCCGGCAGTCGGCGGGCACCTCCTGCCGCGGCATCCCCTGGAGGCGGTGTCGGCTGGGAGTGCGGCCGGGATTCCGGTCATGGCCGGCACCACGGGGGAAGAGAAGCGAAGCCAGCTGGCGCGCAATCCCGGCCTCCGGGAAATGACACCAGAGCAAGCGATCGCCGCGATCGCGCGGCAGGGCAAGGAGCTCGCGGATCCTGAGCCGTGGGCACGGGCGACCTTCGGGGCGATTCGGGAGGGGTTGGAGGCGCGGGGAGCCTCGGCGACACCGGCCGACGTGGCGGTGACGGCGGAAACGGAAGTTTTCCGGGTCGCGGCGGAGCATCTCCTCGAGGCGCATGCGGCGCACGGGCCGTCCTTCGCCTACCGCTTCGACTGGCAGTCGCCGCGAGACGGGGGCACATGGGGCGCCTGCCACGCGCTCGACGTGCCGTTCGTGTTCGGGACGCGCAACCTGCCGCAAACGGCGGACTGGGCCGGGAGCGGACCGGAGGCGGATGCACTCGAGGCGCTGATGCAGGACGCGTACCTCAACTTCGCGCGGACGGGCGACCCCAGCGGCGGGGCACTTGCGAAGTGGCCCCAGTTCGACGCACACCGCCGCCGGACAATGTTGCTCGACCGCGAGTGCCGCGTCGTCGAGCGTCCGAGACCGGAGGAGCGCGCGGCGATGGAATCGGTCGTTCGTTGAGCGGAATCGGCCAGGGGCAACGCAGCGCCCGCGATCCACGAGCTCAGGCAGATCAAGGCTAAAAGGGCAGCCCAAGTGCCATGATTCGTGCCAGCGAGCACGGTGTCGTCGTAGGGGCCGAACATCGTCCGGGGCCGGGCGGTGGTGGGCCCTCTGGGATTCGAATCCAGGACCGGCGGATCGCGGCACGACAACTCGGTCCGCGGTCGAGTGGCGTCGGGAACTCTCGCGCGATCAACTGCTCGCGGCCCACGACCACTTCACGGTTCGAAGGACCGTGCGCTAGTCGAGCGCATCCGGCCAGGCATACCAGCGTTCAGGTGTCAGCGTCAGGAAGCGCTGGCTCTCATGCCCGCCGCGGGCGACGAGTTCCTCCGCAGCATCGCGTCCACGATAGTGGGTATGGAGTTTGAGCCGCCATTCAGGCGTCGCCGTCCCGCCGAGCTCCGCTGGGCCTTCGGCCGTCACGTGTTGAACGCGCTCGCCTCGGCCGTCGACACAGATCGCCGCCCGCCCCTGGCGCTCAACATGGCGCATCTTCGCGGAGTCCTTGCCGCCGATGATCTCGAACGCCTCGCCGGTCCACAGGTACCAAACCGGGACCGCGTGCGCGCGGCCCTTCGAATCGACCGTCGCCAGCACCGCCGTGTGCGGCTGACTCAGAAACTCGTCTCGTTCGCGCGTGTTCATTCGCGCCTCCGCCCCTCGTGCGGACATCGTAGAGCGATCGGCCAGGGGTGAGCGGAGGTCGCGAAGACTGATGAGTCCGCGTTTCAACAGCAGGGACTGTCCCATCAGATCGTGCACGGCTCCACCGTGAGTAACGGGCGTAGTCAACGGCGGCACGATCAGGGCATCGTGCAGATGGACTGACCGCGGCGCGGCTATACTGCGCCCCGCAGACGAGGAGGCCAGCCATGCGCGAATTTGAGGGCAAGACCGCCGTCGTGACGGGTGCCGCCAGCGGCATGGGACGCGCCTTCGCGGAGCGCTTCGCCCGCGAGGGCATGCACGTTGTGCTCGCCGACATCGAAGAGGAGGCGCTCGAGACGGCGGTGCGGGAGTTGGAGCAGGAGGAGCATCGGGTCATCGGCGTCGTCACCAACACGATGTCGCGTGACTCCGTACAGGCGCTCGCCCGGCGTGCGATTGATGAGTTTGGCAAGATCCACATCGTCTGCAACAACGCGGGCGTCACCAGTCGCGGTGACGCCGGGGCGGCTGGGGGGCGCGGTGTCTGGGAGATCCCGCAAAGCGACTGGGACTGGGTTGTGGGCGTGAACTTCTGGGGCGTGCTCTACGGCCTGCAGGTGTTCATCCCGCACATGCTGGAGCATGGGGAGGAAGGCCATATCGTGAACACGGCGTCTCTCGCTGGGCTCATCCCAGGCGGGGGTGCCTACGGCGTGACGAAGCACGGCGTTCTGGCGCTCAGCGAGGGTCTGCATCGCGACCTCAAAGCGCGCGACGCCCAGATCGGGGCGTCTGTCCTCTGCCCGGGGTTCGTCAACACGCGCATCTTCAAGGCCGAGCGCAACCGCCCCGAGGAGTTCGCGAGCGTCGTACCCGAGTCCGACGCCGGCGGCCTAGCCAACATCGACTCGGTGCTGCAGCAGGCCAAGCAGCCCGCGGAGATCGCCGAGATCGTCTTCGAGGCGATTCAGAGCGACCGGTTCTACATCTTGCCCCATCCCGCCTGGGACGAGATCGTCCGCAGCCGCGTAGAGCACGTCCTCGCCCGCGGCGCTCCGGTCGTGTTGGACTTCGAAGACCTCACGCGCCGAACCGTCGCCGGCGAGGGCTTCTGACACGCTAAACGCGAGCCCAGGCCGCAGCAAGCCCGCACGGCCTCGGCACCTGCGCGCACGATGAACTGATCGGGGCCCGCGATCCGCGAGCGACTGGGCCCCGGACCTCAGGGCCGGCGGGCCACCCGCCCCGCTAGGCGGGCGACCGTTTGGCGATGACCTCTCTGCCGAAGTCGGCGATCAGGTCGCGTGCCCCGGCGGCATCCGTGCAGGCCATGGCTATGTTGTCGATACCGGCCGCCTCAAGCTGCTCGAGCCGCTCGATGATCTGCGCCGGCGTGCCGGTCAGCGTGCGGCCGATCGTGGTCTCGTCGACGAATTGTTCCTCGCGCGGCTTGAGAAAAACCATATGCCCCGTATGCACATCCAGGTAACGCCGATCGGGTTTGCTGCCGCGCGCGTCGCCGTACTCCTCGATGTAGCGGTGGTAAGCGGCCGCGGCGTCGGGATCCTTGAGACCTAAGTTCGCCCCCGGGCCGAAGTGCGACTCCCACATCGCGTGCAGACCCCCCAGCGCGTTGGGGCCCACCCGCTCGATCACGCGTGGCGAACTGAGCGACTCGCCGTCGCGCAGCACGCAGCCGCCAGTCAAGCCAACGGTGTAGGGCTTGTCCGTGGCTCGGCCGGCCGCGGCCGCAGCGTCGCGAATCGCATCGAAGCCCGATGCGAGCTGGGGTGTGAGCGCGCCCGTGACCCAGCCGTCAGCCAGCTCGCCCGTCGCCGCCAGCGCCTTGGACCCGTTGGCGGCGAGGTAGATGGGGATTGCGGCCTCGATGTTGATGAAGCCGCCACGATCCGGATGCAGCAGCCGGATCCACCGCTCACGCGTGCCCTCGCGGATCAGCACTTCGTCGCCCTGCAGCAGGCCGCGTACTTGCTGCGTGTACTCGCGGAACTCCGCCGCCGGCACCGCAGGCAGGCCCATCGTGTTGCGCCCGGTGTAGCCCGTGCCCAATCCCAGAATGACGCGTCCGGGGGCCAGATAGTTGATCGTGGCGATGGCGGAAGCGGTCACCGCGGGAATGCGGTTGCTCGGGATGGCCACCAGGGTGCCCAGCTTGATCCGGCTAGTGTGCTCCGCCGCCAACGCCATGGTGGCGTAGACGTCGCTGTAGATCAGTTGCGAATCAAAGAACCAGGCGTGGGTGAAGCCCGCCGCCTCAGCCGCGGCGGCGTCGCGCCACGCGTCGATGTACGAGGGGAAGGCGATACCGTAGTCCATGGAACCCCCGGGGGTGCAAGCGGGATCGCAAGGAAGATAGACGACCACGACCTCCCGCGGAGCTTCCTTGCCCGGGGGTGGTCGAGGGCTCCCCGCGGCGCTGGGCTTGATCGTTTTGCTGAACGGAACCTCAAGCGCGGGGAAGACGACCCTGGCCCGCGCCGTGGGTGTGCAGAACCCCATCCGTCCGTTCGCGTACTCCCGGACGACGACGGGGTGCGCGCTGCAATCCCAGACCTCGTTTCCTGGCAAGTATAGTTCGGTCCCAGGTTCGACAGCTCGCGCTCAGATTCGAGGCAGGAGACGCCCATGGCAGTGATGGTTCTATTGGAGATCCAGGCGAAGGAGGGCACGGGCGACGAGCTGCTTGCCACCTTCACGGAAACTCTCCCTGACACACGTTCCAGGGATGGATTCCTCGACCTCGTGGTGCACCAGAACCAGGAGGACAAGGACGACATCGTGTTCGTTGAGAAGTGGGAGACCAAAGACGCGCACCTGAGTTACATCGCGTGGCGTCAGGAGACCGGCGGGTTCGACGATCTTGCGGCGGCTCTTTCTACCCCGCCACGATTACGCTACTACGACATCACCGACGTCTGAATGCCACTGAATAGTCCGCGTGCATTGGAGGACACGATGCCAACGCGTTTCCAAGACCAGGTAGTCGTGATCACGGGGGCCGGAGGCGGGATCGGCCGAGCAGCCGCGGTGCGCTTCGCCACGGACGGCGCGCACGTCGTGGCGGTGGATTTGGCCGAGGCCGGCTTGGACGAGACAGCCGCCGCAGTCCAACAGGCGGGAGGCGAGGTGGAGGTCTGCACGGCGGACGTCACGCACGCCGCTGACGTCGAAGGCTATGTCGCCGCTGCACGCGAACGTTTCGGCCGCATCGATCACTTCTTCAACAACGCCGGAATCGAAGGCTGGAGAGGACCGTTGACCGACGTTCCCGAGGAGAGCTTCGACCGCGTGCTGGCCGTCAACGTGAAGGGCGTGTGGCTGGGAATGAAGACGGTGGTACCCGTGTTACGGGCCGGAGGTGGCGGCACGATCATCAACACGGCCTCCGTGGCTGGACTCCAGGGGACGCCGTCGGCCATCGCCTATGGCGCGAGCAAGCACGCGGTCGTGGGCATGACTAAAACGGCCGCTGCGGAACTCGCGCCGGATCGCATTCGGGTGAACGCGGTCTGCCCCGGTCCGATCGAGACGCGGATGATGCGGGCCATTGAACGCAGCGTGAACCCCGACCACCCCGAAGAGGAACACGCGCGGCGCGCTGCGAGTATCCCCCTCAATCGCTACGGCGAACCGGAGGAGATCGCCGCGATGGTGGCGTTCTTAGCCAGCGACGACGCCTCCTACGTGACTGGAGGGATCTACCCCGTCGATGGCGGCCATCGCGCCACGTAGCGTCACGCCACCATCCGCGCCGTTTCCCGACAGGTCTCGATCAGGATGCGCCGTAGTCGGTCGTGACCATCAGCAGCTTTTCGACGTAGGAGGTCGTGACGGCGGCGCGACGGACCATCGCCACGGCAGGCTCGCCGCCCGCTTCGGTCGCCGCTTCTCGATCGCGCGGCGGAGCAGCGCCACCGGCCGTCCAGCGCATGTTCCGATCCACTACCGTTCCACGAGTGCCGCCCAGGCTTCCGGCCATACCAGACGAGTTCGTGCACCGACTGGTAGTCGCGCCGCCCGAAGCTGAAGTGCTGTGGGGCACGAATATTAGATCGTCGGTGGAACTCAACGACTTGACGAGGTTGACGGGTGTGCCGGCCCAAAACTCCGTCCCTTGCCCGAACCCCAGGTAGAGCTGAGGCTGCCGACCGAGGAGATCGGTCATGTGGCTCTATTTCTGTGTGTTCCTCTTCGCGCTTCGGGCTGTGGTGTTTCAAAATTCGAGCAGCCTTGAGCGAGTCGCTTCGGGCGAAGAGCCTTCCGGCGGAGGAACGCGCATGTGGCTTTCTTGGCGGCTTTCTCGTCGGGCTAAGGATCCTCGGCCGACGACAGGAAGCCTGCGCCGTAGGCTCCACGGTGTTGTCACCGTGCGTCTCCTCCGCCGCGGCAGCTCAATGCCGTCCGCACGCGCGTGCGCGGTGGGCTAGACTGCCGTGTACGGCGATGGTGCCGGGGCCGAATCCCTCTGCGGAGGGAACGGGGGACCCACTCTTTGGGGTGAAAGAGGCGCGAGCCTCGAGGCAACTCCTTCTTGCCGAACCCGACAGCTAACCCCGTAGGCGACTGAGGGAGCGTTTCTCTGTGGCTACGGCCGCGCCCAATCGGGCGTGGGTCCCACGACTCCCCCTGTCCCTGGTCCGATCACCCGCGTGGATTTCCACCCTCTGTCGAGGGTGGCGTCCAGAAGGCAGGGGTTTCGCTCCCCCTGTCCACCTCCTGACTAGCCCCGGGCGCTTCGCGCGTCCGGGGCTGTCCTTTTCCAGCTCCTCCGCCCGCGCGGCGCGCCGGATCGTCCGAAACCCTGCCCACTCGTATCGAGTCGGCCGGCGCGTGGACGCCGCGCGGTTTCAGCCGACTTTCGGACTTTACGTCCGTGGAGACGTCCTGGTGCTGGCCGGGATACATTCCCCTGGACATGGTGACCCTCCTGGACGGCGATCCGGGGCGCGGCAAAAGCACCCTCTCCCTCGACCTCGCGGCACGCGTCACGACTGGTCGCCCGATGCCCGATGGTTCCCCCGGCATCGATGGCGGTGCCCTCGTATTGACGTACGAGGATGGCTATGGCGAGACGGTTCGCCCGCGGGTCGAGGCGGCCGCGGGCGATCCCGACCGCATCGGGGTCTACGACCCCCGTGCCGATCCGACCGATGTGGGCTGGCCCATGCTGGACAACATTGACTGGCTGCGTGATGCGATCGGCACCGTGAACGCGAAGCTCGTGATCATCGACCCGGTGATGGCCAGCTTGCCGGGGACCACGGATTCACACCGAGATCAGGACGTGCGTCGCGTGCTGACGCCCATGGCCACCTTGGCCGGGGAGACCGGTGTCGCCGTCCTCGTAATCCGTCACCTCAACAAAACCCAGAGCTCGCGGGTGATCTACCGTGGCGGGGGGAGCATCGCGTTCGCCGGGGCGGCCCGCAGCGTGCTGCTCGCGGGCGCGGCCCCCGGCAGCTCGCCGGGAGATTTTGTTCTGGCGGTTGCGAAGGCCAATCTCGCCGC
>CAUYZA010000151.1:0-7270 GCA_963577225.1 Dehalococcoidia bacterium
GGTAGGCACCGTAGAGGGCGGGGAGCCTGGATCCGCGGTAGACGAGACCCCCCGTGATCGAACAGCCTTCGTCATAGGTGTAGGAGGCGACGGGACCGGTCACGCCAGCGCTGCTGCAGCTGTCGCTCTCGAAGCATTCGTCGCCCTCGAGGAGGTTCCAGCCGTAGTTGCCCCCGGCGGTGACGACATCGATCTCCTCGATCTGATCCTGGCCGACATCGCCGACCCAGAGGGCGCCAGTCAGGGCGTCGAAGGACATGCGCAGGGGTTGCGAAAGCCGTAGGCGAAGATCTCGGGGCGAGCGCCGGGGGTGGTGAGGAAGGGGTTGCTGGGCGGGACGACGTAGGGCTCCGTTGGGGAGGCGTTGGCGACGTCGAGGCTGATGATGGTGCCGAGCAGGGTGGCGAGATTTTGGCCGTTGCCCCGGGGATCGGCCCGCGATCCGCCGTCGCCGAGGCTGAGGAGAGGAAGCCGTCGGGGCCGAAGAGGAGGCGACCACCGTTGTGGTTCGAGAAGGGTTGTGCGACTTCGAGGATGACGAGTTCGCTGTCCTGGCCAGGTCCACCGTTGGTACTGATCCGTGCGAGGCGCATGAGGCTCTGGCCGTCAACCGAATACCAGAGATAGATGAAGCCGTTGATCTCGTAGGTGGGATCGAGCGCAAGGCTGAGCAGGCCGCGCTCGCCGGAGTTGAGAACGCGGTCGCGGATGTCGATGAAGACAGCGCCGAAGGCTCCAGTGTGGATGTTGAAGCGGCGCACGCGTCCCGCCTGTTCGACGACGAGCAGTTCGTTGTCGAAGAAGGCGACGGCGTCAACGGGTTGCTCGGCGCCGGTCGCCCCCGAGTTGGGCGAGGGCGTCCTGCGCGGGGATGTCGTCTTCGACCCAGCCGGTGAGGCGAAAACCCTCGGTCTCGGGCAGCGGGGGGGGTTTCGGCGAGGGGCGGAAGTTCCCAATCGATGGGGGCGGTGACCTCGAGCCAAAGACCGTCGCCGGCGGTGACCTGGACGAGGGTTTGCGCAGCGGCCGGGGCGCCGCGACGCCAGGATTCGAACTGTCCGGTGGCGTCGTTCCACTTGTGCGCGGACTGCAGGTCCGAGAGGTAGGTAAAGAGCAGGTGGGCCGTGGTGGTCACGGGCGCGGCGACGAGGTTCCAGCGCGGCTGCAGTCGCACGCTGGGGTTCTGCGCGTCGAGGGAGGCGGCGGAGCCAGGCCCGAGCAGTGCGGCCCAAAGGACAGCCGCGGCCGCCGCGGCGACAGCGATCGTGAGGAGGCCGGGCCAGGCGAGGGCAAGCCGGGCAACGGAGCGAAGCCGGGTCGCGGGGGGCGGCGGCATGCAGGATCTCCTTCGCGGGCGGTGGGGGGCGGAAGCGTTACCCCAGCCACGGGCCGCGAGCGGATGCGCTCTGGCATATGCGGAACTATCCTCCCACGCGCGGGAGCACTCCGCTCCCGGGCATGCAGCGGAGGCCAGCGCAATGGGACACCTGGACGGCAAAGTAGCGATCGTGACGGGCGGAGTCGGGGGGATGGGCTCGTGGGTGAGCCGGACCTTCGCCGAGCAGGGCGCCAAGGTGGTGGTGGCCGACACGGGCGCCGACGTGGAAGGGCGGGGCGAACCGGACGGGAGCCGGATCGAGGCGTTGGTGGCCGAGATCAAGGCGGCGGGCGGCGAGGCCGTTGCCGGGGTGGCAGACGTCTCGAACATGGAGCAGGCCGAGGGGCTGGTGCAGTTGGCGCTGGACACCTACGGCGATCTGGACATCCTCTGCTGTGTGCACGGGATCCTGCGCGAGCGGATGATCTTCAATATGGGCGCGGATGACTGGGATGACGTGGTGCGGGTGCACCTCAAGGGCTGCTTCACGCTGACGAAGTTCGCGTCGATTCACTGGCGGGCGAACCGCGACAAGGGCGGACGCCGGATCATTTACTTCACGAGCTCGGCCGGGATCCGGGGCGAGGGCGGGCAGCCGAACTACTCGGCGGCGCACGCGGGCAAGATTGGCTTGAGCCTGTCGAACTCGGAGGCGCTGGGGCGGTACGGGGTGACGTCGAACTGCATCTCGCCGGGCGCGTCGACGCGGATGACGGACCGCGGGCACACGGTGGACCGCGAGGCGGAGGCGCCCAGCCTGTCGGCGGCGGGGACGGGGATGGACCCGCGCAACGTGATTCCGGCGGTCGTGTATCTGGCCTCGGATGCATCGGAGGAGGTGACGGGGCGTGTGGTGGGCGCGACGGGGAACAAGATCACGATGTGGAAGGAACCGGAGTGGGTCTCGTCGATCTACTCGGAGACGCCGTACTGGAACATCGATGAGCTGTTCGAGGTGATGCCAGAGACGCTGGTCTCAACCGGTGTGGGACCGCCGCCGCGCCAGTTTCCCTAGGGGTAGTTGGCGGAAGAGACGGTCGGGCGAGGGCGGATCGAAAGAGACAGGAACAAGTCATGGCTGAGCAGCATCTCAATGACCGCGTCTGCATCATCACAGGCGGAGCGGGTGGCATTGGTAGCCACCTGAGCCGGGTCTACGCCGAGCAGGGAGCGAAGGTGATCGTGGCCGACACCGGAGCGGACGTCGAGGGCCGGATGGGCGTGGATCCGACGAAGGTGAACGCCGTCGTCGATGAGATCACGGCCAACGGCGGCGAGGCGATCGCATCGGTGGGCGACATCGCGGACATGGACTACGCGGAGTCGATGGTGCAGTTGGCGCTGGATACGTACGGCGATCTGGACGTGTTGGTCTGCGCGCATGGGATCCTGCGTGAGCGGATGATCTTCAACATGGGCGAGGACGAGTGGGACGGGGTGATCCGGACCCACCTACGCGGCTGCTTCGCGCCGACGAAGTTCGCGTCGATCCATTGGCGGGCGGAGCGCGACAAGGGGCAGCGTCGGATCATCTACTTCACGTCGGACGCGGGGATCCGCGGCAGCGCGGGGCAGCCGAACTACTCGGCGGCGCACGCGGCGAAGTTGGGATTGATGCGCAGCAACGTGATGGGCCTGGAACGCTACGGCGTGACCTGCAACGCGATCGCGCCGGGGGCGTCGACGCGGATGACGGACCGCGGGCGGGGACTGAACCCGGAAGGACCGTCGCCGAGCGAGTCGGCCGCGGGCACGGAGCGGGACCCGAAGAACGTGGTGCCGATCTGCGTCTGGCTGGCGTCGACCGAGAGCGACATGGCGAACGGGCGGATCTTCTCGGCGACTGGGCATCGTATCTCGCTGTTCGAGGAGCCGGTGCAGGAGCGGATCCTGCGGCTGCGGGAGCCGAGCGCGGATCTGGACGCACTGTTCGAGTTGTGGCCGAAGACGTTCGATCAGGGTGGCTACCCGAGAAACTCGATCCAGCCCGGTGGCCAGGTGAGCGCTTCAGGAGCGTAGTATCCGCCCGCGTTCGTGGGTCGACCATGGGCTCAGGCCATGCTGGCAGAGAGTTGTGAAGCGGATTGCTCTCAGCTCAAGCGGGCCGGGACCGGCACGTCGCGATGGGCGTCAGGACTGGCAGTCGGGATGTCTCAAAGGAGCGAACCATGAAACGGCTGACTGCGACCTTCGATCTGGGATCGATGCGTTCGTCGAAGACGATCTGGATCCTGACGCTGCTGCTGGGCGCGCTGCTGGTCCTGGGAGCCTGCACGACCAACGGCGATGGGACGGACGACGAGCAGAGCGATGGCGGCGTCGAGGATGCGGCGGGGGGCGCGGGCGAGATCGGCGCGGTGCTGGCGCTGCTGGAAGATCTGGGCGTGCCGTTCGTGGTGCCGGAGATCGCGATCTTGCGCGACTGGGCGGACCGCTCAGGGACGATGGTTCAGCTTGAGGATCCGCGCGGGCAACTGGAGCTGTATCAGTTCGACAGCGCGACGGGGCTGAACGACTTCGTCACGCGGGCACGCGCGGGATCGGTACGCGACCTGCCGGCGGACGCCGCGGCCTGGACCTTCGGCCGGGTGCTGGTGGTTTTGCCGGGGGCGGCGGAGTTGCCGGCAGTCGCAGCGCTGCTAAACTCCGCCCTGCCATCTGAGGGATTCCCGCTCGACCCCGACGCGACGATCGTCGATTCGGGCACGGGCGGACCCGGAGCGGGCGGGCTGGACGATGGGACGACGCCGCCAACGCTGGTGGCGGGGACGGACACCGTCGCGACGCGAGCCGGGCTGGGCACGTACTGCTGGAGCGGCGACGAGGCGGGGATTTGCGCCGACTCGATCGGGATCATCTCAGGCGTGGGGACGCTGCCGATCGCGAGCGGCGAGTCGGTCACGCTGAGCGGCGACCTGACCGGGGTCGTGATTGAGACTGTGACGGCGCGGGCGTGGCGGCTGAGCGAGGTGGAGTTGATCGAGCAAGGCAACGACTTCGTCGCCTGGTCGCCGCAAGGCACGGCGCTGGCGATCCCGGTGGTGATCGATGACAAAGGACTTGTGCTGACGCCGGGCCTGCCGCAAGGCGACTATCTGGTGTCGGTCAGAGTCCTCGCCGATCGCGGGGACGCGCAGTACGGGATCCTGCTGGAGGTCGACGGCGGCGGCGGTCTGGGGTTCGTGGGCGGTGGCGGTGACAGCACGGAAGACGACAGCACGGATGGCGATAGCAGCGAGGGCGGTGGGGGCGAGGTCGGCGAACCGATCGAAGAGCCCGCGCCGCCGAGCACGGGAATCGCACTGGCCGCGTTCGATCAGCCGTTCCGCTTGGCCAGTGGGGGCGTGGCCAACGTGGGCCGGCAGCTCAGTCTCGTTTTCGCGGGTGTGCAGGCGGACAACCGTTGCCCGTCGGACGTGACCTGCATCGTGGCGGGGGCCGCGTCGGTGGTGATCGAATTGGTGGACGGCGACACGGCGAGCCATACGATCGTCGATGTACCGCTGGGCGGTAGCGCCGCGTTCTCGGCCTTGGGACTCAATCTCGTGGTGCTCGCGGTGTCTCCCGAGGCGCACTCAGAGCGACCGATTCTGCCGAACGACTACGTGGTCACGATCGTGGTGTCGGCGTCGACCGGGTCGGGCGGCGACAACGGCAGCGGTGGCGATACGGGCGACGACGCGGGCGAGCCGGAGCCCGGCTTTCGGCAGGTGAACACGCTGGCGCCGATCGAGGACGTGCAGGTGAACATCGCGGAGTCGTTCCCGGTGCAGGTCTTCGTGGTGGTGAGCTCCGGTCTGCCAAGCGGATGCGCGGAGTTTGACCGGATCGATGTCGAGCGCATGGATTCGAGCCAGATCAACTTGACCGTCTGGAACCTGGTGCCGGCGCCGGACGAGCTGATCGCGTGCACCGCGATCTACGGGGTCACGCAGAACACCGTCGCGCTGGGATCGGACTTCGAGTCGGGCGTGGAACAGGTCGTGGTGGTGAACGGCGTGGTGGGTGTGGCGTTCACGCCGTAGCGCTTGCCGTCGGCCCGAGCGACGCGGCTTCTCGTGCGGCGGCTTCTCGTGCGGGAAGAGCGGCGCTGATAGGGTTCGCAGGTTCGCCATGCGCGTGAGTGAGGAACGTCCGTGTCGCTGCACACGATCCGTACGTTGGTACTGGACCTGGTGATTCTGGGCGCCCTGGCGGCGGGCGGTTGGCTCGTGGGGGCGGAGCTTCTAGCGCACCAGGCGGGACCCGCGTCGCCGATCAATGTGGTCTCGGGGGTAGAAGGCGCGCAGACAAGCGACGGAACGCTTGTCGTGCCGCTGTCGGGGTTGAGCCCGTTCGGGCAGAACTCGGGACTGGAGGGGCGGCAGGTGCTGGTGGGGCGGGTGCGCGAGGTGGGCGAGGGGTTCTTCGTGGCGGACACGCCGATCGGACCGGCGCGGTTCACGTTCGCCGATGATTCCAGCTTCCTTTTGCGTCTGACGTCCGGTGGTCCGGCAGACCTGCAGCCGGGAGCGGCCATCGCCGTATTGACGTCGAGCAGCGGCGCCGGCAGCTTTGAGGCGTCAGCGGTGCTGGTGCTGCCATTGGACAGCCGGCCGTCGATCCAGCCGCCACCGCCACCTGCCTTCGACGACGAGGCGGGGGACGAAGAGTTGGAAGTGGACGACGAGGACGAAGAGTCCGGCTAGCGCGGCTGGGCCGACAGCGGAGTCAGGCGCTGGGGTCCTGCGAGCGCGCGATCAGGGCGCTGATTTCGTCGGGGCCGGCGGGGGTGCCGTCATACGAGGCAGCAACGATGCGTCGCGCTTCGATCTCGATGTGCTGCGGGGTGCCGGGGTTGGCGTGACCTTCAGTGTGGCCGAGGCTGACGATCTCGGCGTGCAGCCGGTCGGGGGCGATCTCAAGCAGGGCGACGGTGCCAAGCCGTGTGTCCTTGTGGTGGGGCAGCGTGGGGCTGCCGGAGTTGATCAGGACGACGCCGGCGCGGTACTCCAGCCGTTCGAGGTGGGTGTCGCCGCCGATCAGAATGTCGACCTCTTCATTGGGCAACGTGGCGTCGAGGAGTTGGGCCATGGGGCGCCCCTCCGGTCGCAGCTCGTGGGTCATAGCGATGCGCCAGCCGTCGACGGTGAGGCGCTGAATGTCGGCGGCGCGGGGGTCGTCGAAGATGTCGTTGTTGCCACGCGAGACAAGGGTGGGGGCGTACTGCTCGCACCAGTCGATGACGGCGCGGGCGACGACGTCGCCGCCGTGCAGGATGAGGTCGACCTCGCTGAGGAACTCGCCGATCTGGGGGCCGAGTTCGTCGAGGTGGCGCATGAGCGACGGCAGGTGGGTGTCGGAAATCAGACCAATGCGCATTTTTTCGTCGCCGGGCTAGACCGATACCGCCCGGTGCAACTGGAGGGAATTCGCAGCCAGCATGGAGTCGGAGATCGATGGGGTGGCGGCAGTGTACCGGAGTCGCGCTTCTGGGGCCGTTGCCCACTGCGAACAAGGCTGGCATCATTCCACGCCGTCATGCGTGTGGGGGGTTTGTGCGGTAGCCTCTGCCGCGCTCTGGGGCCCGCAGCCTGGAACTGAATTTGGCAACAGGCGCGCCGGTCCCGGCGCGCGAGGAGCAAGAACGAGGAGCAGCCATGGCAGACCGCAAGGCAGCGATCGCGGGGATTCACGAGTACCCGCTGCGCGTTGCACCCGGGGTGGCGTCGATGCAGATCAAGGCGGATTCGGCGCGAGCGGCGCTGGAGGACGCGGGTCTCAAGTGGGAAGATGTGGACGGGCTGTACGACGCCGGGGACGGCGAGGGCGGCGGCGGTCTGGGCTTGGCGGCGTACCTGGGAATCAATCCGTCGGTGATCGACACGACGCAGGTGGGGGGCTCGTCGTACG
>CAUYZA010000152.1:0-7256 GCA_963577225.1 Dehalococcoidia bacterium
AAAGCGTAGAGCCCGTCCACAAAATGCAAGTCGCTGTGGCAGACGCCGCTGGCGACGGTCTTGACCAGCACTTCGCGGCCAAGCGGCTTGTCGACTTTGACATCCTCAATCGTCAGCTCCTGTTGCGGACCATGAAAAATCGCTGCCTTCATTCGCATTCCCTTCCCGCTGGTCCGTCCCCCTGTGGGCCACACCAGATACGTGGAGTCCTGAACAGTTGAGCGAGTCTAGGGCATCCGCCGACTGAAGGGGACACAGGCGGGGCAGTCTTCGGCCGGGCTCTCCTGGCGCGACCGGTGCAGTAGAATCGGCGTCCGGATACCGTGCCGCCGTGCTCAATGAAAGGCCCTTGGGTATGTGTTTTGATCGCGACGCCCTTCCCGCCGTTCCCCCCATCGCCGGGGCCGCGATCGACACCGAGGACCTCGTGCTTGAGGCGGAAGATGGCAACTCCCTCGCTGCGTTCGTGGCCCGTGCGGAGAACTCGCGCGGCCCCGCGGTGCTGGTGCTGCCCGACGTGCGCGGGCTCTACCCGTTCTACGAAGAGCTGGCTTGCCGCTTCGCGGAGGTCGGCTACGACAGCGTCACAATCGACTATTTCGGCCGCAGCGCGGGTGCGGGCAAACGCGACGACGAATTCCCCTTCATGGACCACGTCCAGCAGTCGACCTTCGACGGCATCAAGGCCGACAGCGCGGCCGCCGTCGCCTACCTGCGCAAGGACGACGCCGACCGGGCCGTCTTCACGATCGGCTTCTGCTTCGGAGGCAGCAATTCGTGGCATCAGGCGGCCAACGGCCTCGGCCTGACAGGCGCGATCGGCTTTTACGGGCATCCCAACCGCGAATTCCCCCAGGGCGCCACGCCGATGGTGCAACGCGTCGGCGAGATCGAGTGTCCCATCCTGGGCCTGATGGGCGGGGCTGACCCGGGCATCCCGCAGGAGGAGATCGACGGCTACGACACGGCCCTGACCGGCGCCGGCGTCACCCACGAGTTGCACGCCTACCCTGGCGCGCCGCACTCCTTCTTCGATCGTGCCTACGAGGAGTTCGCCAACGAGTCGGCCGACGCCTGGCAGCGCGTGCTGGCCTTCATCGAGGCGAACTCCTAAACGCAAGGAGCGGCTAGTCATGGCTGACAACCCACTGCTCGGCTCCGCGCCGCTGCCGGTCGAATCGCAGTCGCTGGATCTCGCCGCGGCGGTTAGCGCCGCCTGCGACCGCGCCGAGTCCGTCGAACCGCGGGTCCGCTCCCTACTGCCCGAGCCGGGGCGTCGAGAGCGCCTGTTGGCCGAAGCAGAGGCGCTCGCTTCTCGCTTCCCCGACGAGACCGACCGGCCACCGCTTTTCGGCGCATTGGTCGGAATCAAGGACATCTTCAACGTCGACGGCATGCCGACACGGGCCGGGTCGGCGCTTCCGCCGGAGGAGTTCGCCGGACCGCAGGCCGCGTGCGTTAGCCGTCTGGCCGATGCAGGCGCGTTGATCTTCGGCAAGACCGTCACGACGGAGTTCGCCTACTTCGAGCCAGGCGCGACGACGAATCCTCACGACACACGTCACACGCCGGGGGGCAGCAGCAGCGGTTCCGCGGCCGGAGTCGCGGCGGGCATCTTCTCGCTTGCGTTGGGCTCGCAGACCGTCGGCTCTGTGATCCGCCCGGCCGCCTTCTGCGGCGTCGTCGGCTTCAAGCCCAGCTACGACCGCATCCCCACCAGCGGCACGCTCTATTTCTCGCCCGCCGTCGACCACGTGGGCGCCTTCGCCACATCGGTCGCCGACATGACGCGCGCCGCCGCCGTCCTTTGCGACGATTGGAGCCCGGCGGCTCCACCCTCCGACCCGGTCCTGGGCGTGCCCGACGGCCCCTATCTCGACGGCACCGAAGCGGAGGCGCGCACTGCCTTCGAAGCCCAGGTCGCCGCCTTGGCGGCCGACGGCATGCAGATCGTGCGCGTCCCGGCCTTCGCCGAATACGACGAGATCTCGCGGCGCCACAACGACCTCACGGCAGCCGAATACGCCGACGTCCACGCCGACCGCTTCGCACGCTGCGGCAGCCTCTTCCGCGCCCGAAGTGCTGCCCTGTTCGACCGCGGACGCACCATCCCCGACGCGGTGCGTGAAGCGGGTCTGGCAGGCCGCGCGGCCCTGCGCGACGAGCTACACACGCAGATGGATGCGACCGGCATCGACGCTTGGCTCTGCCCTCCCGCACCCGGCCCTGCCCCACACGGCGTCAGCTCCACCGGCAACCCCGCGCTCAACCTGCCCTGGACACACGCGGGCATGCCTGCCGCCACGGTCCCCGCAGGCCTGCTGAACGGGCTGCCGCTGGGCCTCCAGCTCGCCGGGCGCTTCGGCGCGGACGAGCAACTGCTCGGCGTGGCCACGGTCCTTGAGGCCGCGATCGCTGCCGATGCGCCGGGGCTCCCCTAAGCTCCGATCTACGCCCCGCCCGTACTTCAGGAGTGCGCATGTCCCCCACCGTGACTTACGAGCTGCCGGATCCCGAGCTGGCGCAGTACACCTGGGTTTGGGAGAACGAGCACGCCCCCGGGTCGCAGCCTCTGCTGACGCGCGACATGTTTCGCAGCATGTTCCCGCAGGACCCCGACGGGCCGCCCCGGCAGCTCCGCATCCACGGCTACAGCTATTCCCGCTTCGACGCCGACAGCCCGGGCTTCCACGCCCCACCCGCCCCGGACGACGGCATGACCGCCGCCCAACGTTGGGAGCAGAAGTGGCTCCCCCGTGTCGACGCGGAGTTCGACACGCTGACCCAGTTCGACCCCAGCTCCGTCGACCCGGGTAGCTGGGAGGAGACGCTCGAGCAGCAGGCACAGAGCTTCGGCAAGATCTTCAGCGGCGTCCACATGCAGTGTGTGATCCCGTCCGACGTCGCCGCCACGGCCTTCATCGACGCCTACGTCGCCAAGTTCGGCGAGGCACGCCAGGCCGATGCGCTGGCGCTGATGCAGGGCTTTCCGAACCAGACACTGGAACGCGCGAGCGTGCTCTGGGATCTGAGCCGCCTAGTGCGCAGCGACGAGTCGCTGGCCGCAAGATTGGCGGCGCCGGAGGTCGATCCGGCCGACCCAAATCTCGGAGAATTCGCGACCAGCTTCGAGGCCTTCCTTGAGCGCTGGGGCGAGACGATGGACATGTTCGTCCAGGACCTCCCCTCCTGGGGCGAGAATCCTCGCGTGCCACTCAACCTCATTCTGCAAAACGCCAAGCAAGCCGACGCCGATTCCCCGAGCGCGGCTCAGCAAGCGAAGACGGACCGTCGACTCGCCCTTGAGACGGAACTCCGCGACGGATCCGGCGACGCCGAGATCGCGGAGCTGCTGGACAAGCTGGCCGAGGCACAAGAAATGCTGCCGGTACGGGAGAACCACAACTTCCTCTGCGACCAACGACTGAGCGCCGCGTCGCGCGCCCGCTGGCTCAGTCTGGGCCGTCTGCTGGTCACGCGGAACGTGATCCAGTCGCCCGAACTGGTCTTCTACCTGACGCACCCTGAGCTGATCGCGACGCTGGAAGGCGACGACGGTCCTGACACCGCCGCGATCGAGGAACGCCGTCTCCTGCAAGACGCGGTGCGCGGGACCCCACCCCCAGCCGTGCTCGGCAAGCCGCGCGAAATACCGCCGGCGAGCGGAGAGGGGCCGGTCGTGCTGACCGGCGTCGCCGCCTCACCGGGCCAATTCAGGGGCCGCGCCCGGATCACCCGCTCGATCGACGAGGCGGTGACGCTCGGTGTCGACGATGTCCTGGTCTGCGTTGTCACGGCGCCCGCCTGGACGCCGATCTTCGGCCAGGTGGGCGCGGTCGTGACGGACGCCGGCAACATGCTCTCGCACCCCTCGATCATCGCGCGCGAGTACGGCCTGCCGGCTGTCGTCGGCACCAAAACGGCCACCGAGGCCATCCCCGACGGCGCCATGATCACCGTCGACGGCGACGCCGGTACGATCACCATCGAAGCTGGCTGATCCATGCCAGACTACGACCAGCGCACTTGCCTGCTCGTCGTCGACATCCAGAATGACTTCGCCGATCCGAAGGGGGCGCTCAGCGTTGCGGGCGGGGAGGCGGTCGTAGCGGCGGCCAACGTCGAGATCGAGAAAGCAACCCCCGCTGGCGCATTCGTCGTCTACACCCAGGACTGGCACCCGGCGCAGACCGCACACTTCGAGACGGATGGGGGGATCTGGCCGGTGCACTGCGTGCAAGAGAGCTGGGGCGGGGCCTTCCATCCCGATTTGCAAATCGTCGGACCGGCCGTGCGCAAGGGGACGTCCGGGCAAGACGGCTACTCCGGCTTCACGATGCGCGATCCGGCCAGCGGCAACACCTCCCCCACGGAGCTGGAGCAACTCCTACGCGACGGGGCGATCGAGAAAGTCGTAGTAATCGGGCTGGCGACCGACTACTGCGTGCTGGAGACCGCCCTCGACGCTCGGCGGCTCGGCTTCGAGACGAGCGTGCTGGGCTCGGCGGTGGGTGCCGTCGATCTCCAGGCAGGCGACGGCAATCGCGCGCTCGCGGCTCTCCGCTCCGCGGGGGTCGACGTGATATGACGTCCGGCGGCGACTCGGGGCTCAGCCTCTTCACCGACCTCTACCAGCTGACCATGGTGGAGACCTATCTGGCGGAGGAGATGACGGCCGGGGCCGTCTTCGACCTTTCGATCCGCACCCTTCCCCCGACGCGCAACTTCCTGCTCATGGCCGGCCTGGCGGATGTCGTGAGCTACTTGGAGGGGCTCTGTTTCGACGCCCAGCAGTTGGAGTACCTGGCTTCGCTGGGCCTCTTCAGCCAGCGGCTGTTCGACTTTCTGGCTGACTTCCGCTTCCAAGGCAGCCTCCACGCGGTGCCGGATGGCAGCGTCGTTTTCGCGGGTGAGCCCCTGCTGCAAGTCGTGGCGCCGTTGCCGCACGCGCAGCTCATTGAGACGTTCGTGATCAACCAGATCGCGCTACAGACGATGCTGGCCTCGAAGGGGGCGCGCGTCGTCTTGGCGGCCGGCGGGCGCAACGTGATCGACTTCGGAGCGCGCCGCACCCACGGCATCGACGCCGGACTGAAAGCAGCACGCACGCTCTACATGGCGGGCTTCGACGCGACGTCGAACGTGCAGGCCGGGCAGCGCTACGGCGTCCCTGTCGCGGGCACGATGGCGCACTCCTTCGTGCAGGCTCACGATTCCGAACTCGACGCGCTGCGAGCCTTCACGCGTCGCTATCCCAGCGGCACCTTGCTGGTAGACACCTACGACACCGTTCGCGGCGTGGAGAACGTTGTGCGCCTGGCGCGGGAGTTGGGCGACGACTTCCAAGTGGGCGGGATCCGGCTCGACTCTGGTGACCTAGCGGAGTTGTCGCGGCGCGCGCGCTCCATCCTGGACGAAGCAGGACTGGAGGTGGTGCAGATCTTCGCCAGCGGCGGGCTGGACGAATACGGCATCGACGAACTGCTCGCGGCCGGCTCCCCGATCGACGGCTTCGGCGTCGGCACGAACGTCGGCACCTCCGCCGACGCGCCCACGCTGGAATGCGTCTACAAGCTCGCCTCCTACGACGGCAGCGGCCGGCTCAAGGTGTCGCCTGACAAAGTCACGCTGCCGCATCGCAAGCAGGTCTTCCGCGACAGCGCGCAGGGCACGATCCGCGGCGACGTCGTCACGCTGGCGGGCGAAACCTCAGCCGGCCAGCCGCTGCTGCAACCAATCATCGATTGCGGTACGCCCACCACCGATGTCGATCTGAGCCTGGCGGCAAACCGCGAGCGCGCCGCGCAGTCGATCGCCGCGCTGCCCAACGCCTTGCGCGCCCGCAGCTCAGCATCCCCGTATCCGGTCGAGGTCAGCCCGGCCCTGCAGGCAGAGGCCGAGCGCATCACGGCGGAGCAACTCGAACGCAACACTGTGGAGCGGCACCCGTGAGTGACGAAAAACCCCAACCGCTGCACAAGGCGTCACAGGAGGAGAAAGACGCCTATCGCGAGTCGGTGCGTGAGAAGAAGGAGCGCAAGGGGCTCGTGATCGTCAACACCGGCGATGGCAAAGGGAAGACGACCGCCGCCTTCGGCGTCGCCTTTCGTGCCGCCGGTCGCGGCATGAACGTCGGCATCATCCAGTTCCTCAAGCGCGACACGGCCAACTACGGCGAACTGCGCGCGGCGCGCGAGATCGGTATCAACGTCGTCGGCGCCGGCGACGGCTGGACCTGGACGAGCAAGGACCTGGACGAATCGGCCGCGCTCGCGCGGCGAGGATGGGATCTAGCCCAGGGCTGGATCACGTCGGGCGATTATGACGTGATCGTGCTGGACGAGTTCACCTACACGATGGCCTACGACTGGCTCGACACAACGGAGGTCATCGCCTGGTTGGTCGAGCACAAGCCCCGCATGTTGCACATCATCATCACCGGACGCGACGCGCCGCAGCCTCTGATCGACTTCGCTGATTTGGTGACGGAGATGCGCGCGATCAAGCACCCGTTCGAGGCGGGCATTCGCGCGCAACCGGGCATCGAGTTCTAACGCTGAGGAGAATCGAGGGGGTCCCCAGACGCCCACACGCGCAAGTCTAATCGCGCGCGCAAGCGGGCGGCTGAGCGGAAACCCACCGACCGCGACGTTGTCGCCAAGAACGACGCACGGGATGCGTATGCGCCGTCCCGAGCACGAGTCGCGGAGAGTCCCCCCCCGCCCAGTAGACCGGCTGCCCCATCTGGTGTGACGGCCTGAACGACCCTTTTCCCAGATAGGAACCGGCGATCAGGCCTCACCACTGAAGCGGGAATTCCCGGGCACCGCTCCGGCATCACGCAGTAAGCGGACAGCTCAGTCCACCCGGCCGACGGCCTCCACGTGGACGAAGGTGAAGAACGCGTCGGGATCCTCCGCCCAGGCACGCCAGCCTGCCGAAATCGACTCCAGTTCCTCCGTCGACGCCAATCCCAACTCGACGGCCTGCTGCGCGAAGGCCGACCGCAGCGTCCGTTCGGCCCAGGAGAAGCCCCAGTTCTGGACCCCCTCACGGTCGCTGAAGGCCCAGGTCGATGTCGTAATCGTGACGTCGTCAAAGCCCGCCTCCCGCATCCAGGTCGGGATGCGGCGACCGGCGTCGGCGTCACCGCCAGCCTGCTCCGCCACGGCATGATACAGCTCCAGAAAGCGGATCACGCTGGGCGATTTGGGCCACGAGACCATCGTGCCGTAGTCGGAGTCGCGCACGCCGAC
>CAUYZA010000153.1:0-7245 GCA_963577225.1 Dehalococcoidia bacterium
TGTCATCGTGGGGCAGGCTAACCTGATGTGCACACCCCATTAGGAATCCGCCGCCAAGGTTCCTTAGGAAACGGTGTCCGGCGCGACCGTCGTCGCAGCCGCTCATCAGCCTCGTTTAGGATCGCGCAGGAGGGAGAGCACGATGACAGAGCTGACTCTCGCCGATCTGGTCCTCAACCGTACGATGTCCCCGGCGATGGCGGCGACGTTCGCGACTGCCGCAGCCGAACGCCGTTCGACGCTGGCGGTCGCCATCCCCCGGGGGGCCGGGAAGTCCACGGTGACCCAGGCGACGTTGGCGTACGCGCCGGCCGGTACGGGGATCCACCAGCTAAGTGAGGAGCACGGGTCGCATCTGGGCATCCCCGCGGCTGCCGACGGTGGGTACCTGCTGATGTCGGAGATCTCCCAGGCTCCGATGCTGGACTACTTATGGGGCGACCCGGTGCGCCGCGTGTTCGCGTCGCTGGACGCCGGCGACTTCGCCTTGGCCACAGCCTTACACGCCTCCGGCCTTGAGGAAGCGATCGAAGTGATCTGCGGCCAGAACGGTGTGCCGAGCGAGCACGCCTCCCACCTCGAGCTCGTGTTCTACTTGCGCAGCCTCGGCGACGACTGGCGCAACCCGGAGCGACGAACCGTCGACTCGCTCTACGAGCTCGACCGCGTGGAGGATGGGCGCCCTCACGCTCGCCTGCTACATCGTTGGATCGAAGATGACGATCGCTTTGAGGGGGTGGAGAGGCCGGAGTTCATCGGCCACGTGAGCGGCGCGTACCCCTCTCATCTCGAGCTGTTTCGCGCCCTCTCGCCCTAGGACACCCGGTCCAGCAGCCGGCGCGCCGCCTCGGCATACACGTCGTCGTGCATCTAGTCACGCGGCCGCGCTTCTCCTAGCCTCGCCGTCCGGCACTCGATGGCAGAACGGAAGGATGAGCCGTGCGGATATTGGTCTTGGGTGGTAGCGGCTTCATTGGGCCACGCGTGATACGGCGGTTTGTGGAGCGCGGCCACGAGGTCCACTGCATGGACATCGCGCCGACGGCGCCCGCGCTGGACCCCCTTCGCGACCGCATCACGATCGTCCCCGGCGACATCACGCTGATGGACGACGTGATGAAGGCGATGGCGGGGAGTCAGCCCGATCGCGTGCTCAATCTCGCCTATGCCCTCGGTGCCGGTGAGAGCGACCCGCACCCGCAGGTCCGGCTCAACATCCTTGGCATGGACAACTGTTTCGAGGCGGCGCGCATCCTTGGCATCCGGCGCGTCGTCTACGCGAGCTCGCTCGCCGTCTACGGAGAGCAGCGCCTGCACGGCGAGAGCGCCGTCGTGGAGGACGACGCACGGCTCGGAACGAGCCTGTACGCGGTTTCCAAGATTTTCAACGAGCACCAGGCGGCCTGGTACAACGCCGCCTTCGACATGGCGATTACCGGCCTGCGTCCCGCCAATATCACCGGCCCCGATAAGCTGCGCGGCTCCATGGATCACGTGCGCTGCCAGGTGCTGCCGGCCCGCGGCCAGCCGGTCCACTTTCCCTTCCGCGACCGGATGACGTTGCCGCTCCACGTGGAGGACATTGCCGAGTCCTTCGTTCGCGTGACACTGGCGGAGGAACCACGGCACGCGATCTACAACTCGGGCGGCGAGTCGCTCAGCTTGGGCCAGCTCGCCGAGATCGTTCAGGGCTTCCTGCCCGAGGCAGAGATCACGTTCGAAGCGGATGAAGGCGGGCGCAAGGCGTCCGGCCTCTACCTCATGGACAACTCCCGGCTGGTCGAGGAGTTCGAAGTCGAATTCGCCCCGTTCGACCAGCGCGTGATGGAGACCATCACGGAAGCGCGCGGGGAAGGCTGACCGGCCGCGCAGTGTGAACGCGCTGTCCGGGCGCGCCGAACGAAGCGACCCGCTCAACCTGGCAGGCGGCGGCTAGGCTGCGGCTCCGAATCCAGATGCCGAGGGCCCGTCGGCGGCTCGCTTGAGCCGACCCAAGGAGAAGCCGCAATGGGACTGCGCACGGCGGAGCAGTATCTCGACAGTCTGCGCGATGGCCGCGAGGTCTATTACGACGGCGAGCGCGTGGTCGACATCGTGGCACATCCCGTGCTGGGACAGTCTGCACGACACTTCGCACGTGCCTTCACCCTGCAGGCCGATCCGCGCTACGAGAACCTGGCCACCGTGGAGGAGGACGGCGAACGCGTAAGCCGATTCTTCGTGCCGCCGCGCAATGGTGACGAGCTGCGCAAGCTGGGCGAGCTCGTGGAGGCGTTCTCCCTCGAAGCACAGGGTGCCGACTTTCACTTGGTGAAGTTCACCGCGGCCAACGCACTCCTGGCCTTGCTGATGGTTGGCAAGCGCATCGATCGTGAACTCGGCACGCCGTACGGCGAGCGGGCCGAGGCGTTGCTGGCCGACTTCCGTCGCGACGACCGTACCGGGGCGCTCTGCATGTCCGACACCAAGGGCGACCGCAGCAAGAAGCCGCAGGATCAGCCTGACCCCGATCTCTACACGCGCATCGTGGAACGTCGGCGGGACGGCATCGTCATCCGCGGGGCCAAGACTTCGGTCACAGGCGCCCCGTTCGTCGATGAGCAGATCGTGATGCCGACCAAGAATCTGGGCGAGGCGGAGGCCGACTATGCCGTCGCCTGCGCGGTCCCGACGAACTCGCCGGGCGTGAAGATCATCGCCAGCCACGGCGTCCAGCCACCGACGTCGACCTTCGAAGCCCCGCTCGCTGCGCGCTACCTCGCGCTCCATCCGACGGTCTTCTTCGACGACGTGTTCGTGCCCAACGAGCGCGTGTTACTGGCCGGGGAAGCGCAATACGCGATCCAGGGAGTCATGCTTAACGGCGCGTTCCTGCGCCTCAATGCGACTTCCAGCGGCCCGGCCAAGGCGGACATGTTGGTGGGCGCGGCTCAATTGATCGCCGAGATGAACGGGCTTGAGCGAATCGCGCTGATCCGAGACAAGATCGCGGAGCTGATGATCCACGCGGAAACGTTGCGTGCCTTTGGCGCCGCGGCGATCCAGCGCTTTGAAATGGTTGAAGGAGTCGCCGTCCCCAACAGTCTGATCGCGAACACCGGTAAGTATCACGCCACGTCGGGGTACCACCGTGCGATTGAAATCCTGCAGGACATTGCCGGCGGAGGGCTGATCACCTCGCCCAGTGCGGCCGACCTGACCAGCCCCTTGACCGGGCCGCTGGTCGAGAAGTACTTCGTGGGTGCTCGCGAAGTGAGCGCCGAGCATCGGCTGCGCGTCTTCAACCTGATCCGTGACCTGACATCGTCAGACCACGCCGGGGACGAGGCGATCGCCACCCTCCACGGCGGCGGGTCGATGGCAGCCCAGAAGCAGGCGGTGCTGCGCGGCTACGACCTACCCCGCGCGACGGCGATGGCGCGATCCGCCGCCGGCCTTGATCCGGATCAGGAAGCCAGCGCGGGGTGATTCCGACACCGGACGATCGCGCGGGCTCCGGCTTTTCGAGCAGATGGCGGCGTTAGAAACGCAGGACGCTCGACCCGACCATCGCTGTCCCGGCCCAAAACTCCGTCCGTTGCTCGAACACCAGAAAGAACCGAGCCTGCCGACCAAGGAGATCGGTCATCTGGCTCTACTTCCGTCTGTTCCTCTTCGCGTTGCGAGCGCTACGGCGTGGTCGTCGAGATTTGGTCCTGGAGAACCTCGCGCTGCGGCAGCAACTCCCGATCTTCGAACGCCGCGGGCAGCGGCCTTCCCTCGTCCCAGCCGATCGGCGCTTCTGGTCGCAGCTTGCGCGAGGGTGGCAGCCATGGCAGCGTCATCTCGTGGTCGTCCAACCCGACACCGTGGTCCGCTGGCATCGGACCGCCTGGCGGATCCATTGGCGGCGGACGAGTCGATCCCGCCGACCCGGTCGTCCCCACGTCGATCCGCCAACGACGGTGGTGTCGTAGATCCGCGTCGTTGTGTAGATCAGCGCTAACTCGTCGCTGAACCAGCTCGGGCGGTGGTCGAATCCGTTCGTCGGATCCGAGTAGATCGCCACAATGTCGTCCGGGTTGTTGGTGGAGCCTCGTGTGCACGCGCCGCCACCCGGACCCTCCATCGCGCAGCACGCGGGTCTCCACGTACATGTGGCTGAAGTTCTCGCCTCGGGCGTAGCTGACGAAGATGTCGTCGGCCCGGTCGTCGACCCAGACCGCGGCGAGCCGCTTGTTGCCTGTGGCGCTGAAGACCGGGCCAAGAGAGGTCTTCGTACCGTCGGTCGCGATCTCCCACGACCTCCAGATCTCGCGGCCCGAAGTCGTGCGACCAGTAGCCGAGGATCACCGCCCCATCCGACTTGCGGATGCCTACCGTTTCCGGAGCGCCGATCAGGCCTGGCGCGCCAACTACATGCGCGTCGACGCGGAACGTGACCTCGGTCCGCGCCCGGTTGGCGTGGTTCGCCCACGCGGCCCCCGAACAAGCGTTGGGGTCCTGATGGACGAGCAGCCCACTCCGCCAGCACCCGCCCCAGCGCCGACAGAGCCCCCGCCGCGACCCCCGCCGGCTCCGCCGCGGCCGCGCCCGTGACGTGGCCTCCCCAACTAGCCCAGGGTCCATTGGGCGGGTGGAGTTTCGCACCCCCAGGGGCCCACTAGTGGCTGTCCAGCAGGAATGCGCTCAGCACCCGCCAGGCACGCTCCTCCTTGACGAAGATGTACCGGGACCGTTCGGTGCGGAACACCTTGCCCGCCCCATCGAGGAGCCGGAAGGTCAGGTCGAGAGCGGCCGCTCCCGCATTGAGGATGTCGACGGCATCCACGTCGTACTCGGTGTGGTCGTAGTCGCGAGCACGCAGGCCGCCATGCACGCTGCGGAGCCAGTGCGTCACCGCCTGCACCGTCTCATAGGCTTGCACGTGCCCCGCCGAGGCGAACACCAGGGGCATCCGGTAGTGGTGCGCGACGAGCGCGGGGTCGTTCGCCTGAAAGGCCGCCACGAAGGCCGCGTTGTATGCGGCCATCGCCGACTCCACCTCCACTCGGTCCGTCATCGCGTTCCTCTCACGAGCTCTGCATGACAGCGACCAGCACCCGCCGCGATCGACCCGTGCTCAGATCTGCCTGCGGCACCGCCGGCAGACCATCGCGCTGCCCACGCCGAAACTGCCGCCGCGCGATTCCCAGTCGTGCGAGCCCAGCCGGCAGGCGAGTTTATCGAGGAGGCGTCGCCACATGGGTCCAGTCTAGGCGTGCGCCACCGAACGTCTCGCGCTCGGCGGAGCGTCGGACCGGCAGCGGGCTTCGTCACGGCACGCCAGCTCACGCCGTGCCCGCAGGGGCATCCCATGCGACCGTGGGCGGCGCTTGCGGCGAGCGCTGTATGGGACCTGAGCCAAAGCCGGTGCCGACCTCTTACTTCGAGCCGAGCATCGCCGGCTTAGCCTACCGGTTGCCAGTCGACCCGAAAGCCGTAATCGCTCAAATCGCTACGCTGGCTTCTCATCGCCCCGACTGGGGCATGGACGTATTCCACGGCTACGGATAGCAGAGGCCGTTTGTAGTCGGGGCAATCCGGAGAACTTCTGACGGAACCATCGTTCCTGACTCAAGATTCCAAGGCTTCGACGTCAACTGGTACTTCCTGGCTGAGCCTGGGACTCCTGTGGTGGCCCCGGTCGCCGGTCGGGTGATGAAGGTCGACCAGATCATGCCCGGCGAGCCCGACATGTCGATCATGATCAATCAGACTGGCGAATATGACTGGATCTGGGAGATCGACCACGTCGTCAACGTCAGGGTTGAGGCTGGCGACTGGATCGAGGTCGGAGAACAGATTGCTGAGGTTTCCCCCGAGGTGGCTTGGACGCAAGAGCCATCGTTCGCTTCGAGCCCGGGCTTCAGCTTTGCGCTGCTGGAGAACGGCGGCGGGGACGTCGGAATGCTCCACCACTGCCCTTTAATTGGGCTGGACCCGGCTGGCTTGGTGCTCGAACAATTCGAGCAGATTCACCAGGCGCTCGGAGCTCATTATCAGATCGACTCAGATGACCATCCCAGGTGGGCGACGTGCGCAACTGACCATCCGATCGGTGGACACCGCTTCTCGGGTGGGATGGGCGTAGTGCCAGACTATGCCCACATACGCGACACGCCCTGACAGTTTTCAGTACTACTGGATACCCCCGAAGAACATTTTCTGTGCCGCCCAGTTAGTGGCTGGACCAGCACGATGACCGGAGCTTGCGTCCCGGCCCATTCAGCACCGACCGTCATTGCCCCCATGAAATAGCCGTTTGGATTTCCAAAACGTGTGGGTCCCTCCCACTCCCCTTATAACCCTTCACTCCCGACCCCGACCCCCTGATGGGGGCAGGCCTCCGGTCTCCGGCCTCAGCACGTCGGCCTCTCGCACGGCACCGGACATGCAGAAGGGGAGGCGGAACCTCTCGGCTCTACGCCTCCCCCTTCCGCACCGGCTCGCCTCCGTCCTTCGTAGTCAACCGCCTCGCTGACGGGTGGAACTACCGGACGTTCTTCAACGTATCCGCGTGGACCTCGTCGACCACGATGCCGGTGGCGCCGCCCATGGGCTTGGCGACTTCGACCTTCGGGAAGACCGGCTCAACGGCTCCGGACCCGTTGAGCTCTCCACGCACCGTGACTTTAATTTCCTCGAAATCACTCAGTATCACCGTGTCAGCGGCGGCGAAAATCTTCGGCGATGCTTTGTCGAGGTCGTCCACCGACGTTGCAGTCTCAGCGATTTCGACCTTCGGAAAGACGGTTCCATCACAAACCGGGTCAACGGTTCCGGACCCGTTGAGCTCTCCACGCACCGTGACAGTGATTTCCTTCGTGCAATGGAGGTCCTCCAACACCACCGCGTCGCCCTCCTCGACAATCTTCGGCGTCGACTTGTCGAGGTCGTCCAACACCACCGCCTCGCCCTCCTCAACAATCTTCGGCGAAGCCTTCTCGTACTCGACCACCGACGTTGTGGTCTCTGCTTGAATCCCATCGAATTTGATATAGGCCGCCGCTCCCGCCGGCCTGGCGCTCAGCGCCCCCGTCGTGACGACACGGGCCAGGGCAAGCCCCAGCACCGCACTGCGCATGGTGTTCCGTCGCATCGTTGCCAACATGGGTCCTGCTCCTCGTTCGGTGACCGGAACGTCCGGTCGTACGCACTAAACGGAGCAGGCGCGAAATCCTTAAACGCCTCCGCGTGCTATGTCAAAATCCTCGCCACACCCCG
>CAUYZA010000154.1:0-7244 GCA_963577225.1 Dehalococcoidia bacterium
ATCTTCAGCAGACATATCGTCTGCGGCTTCTTCAGAAGACTCGTCGTCCGAGGCGGCTAGTGTGAGAGGCTGCCCAGCCTCGAAGTTCTTGATCGCGTGTTCGCCAAGCGCGTCCAGGGTCATCTTGGTTGTCAGGTTGCCCCGGATCATCTGGCGACTCTGATCACTGCCGAAGACGCCACGCAGCTGCTCCGCTTGCGGGCTTTCGCCGATCATGCGCTCGATCTCAGCATCGATATCGGCCTGTTCTACTTCGACCTCTTCGACGCCGGTGGCTTCGGACAGCACGATGCTGCGCAACACTCGATCGGCGGCCCGCTCACGCATGCTCTCGCGGATCTGGTTCACGGCCGGACCCAGCGCCTGCATGTAGGCCTCAGGTTCTTGTCCGGACTGCTGGGCCATCTCGGCCATCATGTGATCCAGCTCATGGTCCACCATGGAGGGCGCAAACTCGACAGACGCCTTGTGGATCACCGCGTTGATCACGCCCTCGTGGAACTCGTTGGTGATGCGCTGATCTTGCGCCTCGACCAGATCGCTCCGAACCCGGCTGCGCAGCTCCTCGATGGTCTTGAAATCTCCCACCTCGCTGGCCAAATCGTCGTCCAGCTCCGGCAGGTCTTCGCTTTTGATGTCGTGCACCGTGACCAGGAAGGTGACCGTCTTGCCGGCCACCTGCGAGTCGTTGTGGTCAGCGGGCACGTCGACGCTAACTTCGTGCTCGGGCCCTTTGGTCAAGCCCACAAGCTGCTCGGCCAGGCCCGGCAAGGCGATCACCATCTCCTCGCGCAGCGCGAACTCGATCCCCTCTTCGTTCAGGACCGGCTCGCCTTCGGCTTCGGCACGTACGTCGATGCGGACATGATCGTCATATTCGATCGGCCGTTCGGCCGGTTCGAGCACGGCGTGCTTTCGCTGTAGTTCAAGCAGCGTGTCGGCCACCTGATCGTCGGCTATCTCGCCGGCTTCTTTTTCGACGGAAATCGTCGTGTAATCGCCCAAGTCGACGACCGGCTGGAGCGGAACCGTGGCCTTGAAGCGCACGGGGTCCTTCTCCACGATCTCCAGGTCGGGGGCTCCGATCGGCTCGATCCCCTCCTGCTCGATCGCGTCGTCATAGGCCTGGGGAATAAGCCGCTCGAAGGCCTCTTCGAAGACCAGATCTTCGCCGAGGGTGCTTTCGATCACCTGTCGTGGGGCTTTGCCCTTGCGGAAACCGGGGATGCGGTACCGCTGCGCCAACCGGCGCGCGGCCTGATCGAGCGACTTTTTGGTCTGCTCGGCATCGATCTCGATTTCCAGGACCATCTGGGCCCCTGGAATGCGCTCAGCGGTGACTTTCATGGAGGATCGCTGCTCCTGATATGAATTGTACCAACGGCGACCCGTCGCACGGCCGCGCAAGGTGTTGCACGGTCGACTGGCGAGCGGTGCGGTTCCGCCAGCCTACCGACTGCTACCCCACCAGCCTACCGGCCGCGGGGATTAACGACATCGTTCACGGCGTCGCCCAGGAGATTAAATGAATAGATCAGAATTGCGATCGTGAGCGCCGGGACGAGCAAGATGTGGGGATGCAGATCGAAAGTGCGAACGTTGGCCCCAGCCGTAATCATGGCGCCAAAACTGGGGGTGGGCGGCTGGATTCCGAGGCCAAGAAAGGTCAGCCCCACCTCCGCGCCCGCCGCCGCGCCCAGGGAGGCGCTCATGCCAACAATGATCCAGGGCAACACGGCCGGGAAGAGATGCCGCAGCAGGATGCGTGGAGTACCCGCGCCAACGGACTCCGCGGCGATGATGAAGTCGGTCTCGCGCAAGGCGAGCGTCTGCGCCCGGACAAAGCGGGCAGTCAGAACCCAGCCCGTGAACGAGGTCGCGAAGAGCAGCAAGGTGATGTGGTCGATCCCTTGCGCGATGAAGAAGTCCCAGCCAAAGAAAGCATCGCCGTCCTCCCACCAGCCGGTCCAGATCTCACGCAGCGAGGCACTGATCACGATCAGCAGCAGCAGGCCCGGGATGCCGAGGATGACGTCGCCGACCCGCATCACGATCGTATCGATCCGACCGCCTTTGTAGCCGGCGAGAAGGCCGAGTCCGAGTCCCAGGAAGACACTCCCCAAGAGAAAGCTGAGCACGCTGAAGATGATCGTAGTGCGGGCGGAGAACAGTGCGCGGCTGAAGAGGTCGCGGCCATTGCGGTCGGTGCCAAAGAAGTGGCGCGTCGAGGGGCCTTCGAGTGCCTCGTCTGCCTTCAAAACAAGCTGCTGTCCCTGCGGCAGCTCCCGCTCGGGAGTGAACGTGCCGAACTCCCCGACGACGTCCGGGTTAAGGCTGGAGATGCGGGCGAGCGAGACACCTTGACGGTCGGAGAAGGCGCCCAGCGACTCGACATCGCCGTCAAGGGTGCGGATCGGGCGGCGCACGGTGAGGTTCGTCGCGACTGGATCTTGCAGGCCCGTTGGGATGCGAACGATGTCGAGGATCGTGTAGGCACCCGCGCCGTAGATGATCGTGATCAGCACGATCGCGACGACCGCGAGCCGCTTGCGAGCAAGGGAACGCAGGCCACGGCGCCAGGGCGCCTCCGACTTCTCCTGCTGTATGCCCTGCAGGATGTCGGGGCCGAACGCCTCGTGGGTCCTCATGAGCCGCGCGATCCGTAGCGGATGCGGGGGTCAATGAAGACGTAGAGGATGTCGGTCAGCAGGTTGCCGACCACGATCAACGTCGAGAGCAGGAGCGTGATCCCAAGCAACACGTTGAAGTCGCGTTGCGTGATCGATCGGAAGATGAACGAGCCAACGCCGGGGATGCCGTAAAGCGTCTCCACGAAGATCGAACCGCTGATCACGGTCAGGATACTGAGCACGAAGAACGTGGCGAGCGGCAGCATGGCGTTGCGGATCACGTGTCGCAGGATCACCGTGCGCTCGCGCAAGCCCTTCGCGCGCGCAGTGCGGACATACTCTTCATCCATCACGGTGAGCACGCTGACCCGCACGAAGCGCGCCATGCCGGCCAAGCCGGGTAAGGTCAGGACCAAGACTGGGATGATGTAGGAGGCCGCATTGCCGGGGGTCCAGAGTGAAGGAATATTGAGCCCAAATAAATTGAAGAAGTCGTCCAGCACGAAGACGCTCAACCAGATGATCAGCTGAACCAGGACGATGATGTGGATCGCGTCGAAGACCATCAGCCCGCTAATGGTCCCGGGGTCCTTCCAGGTGCCTCGCTTGAGCGCCGCGAAGATGCCTAACGGGATGCCGATCAGGTACGTCAGTCCGAGCGAGATCAAGCCCAGTTGGGCGGAGATCCAAATGCGCTCGCCCAGGAGTTCCTGCACCGTCCGCTGGGGACTGCGGAAGAAGTACGACGGCCCCAGGTCGCCCTCCGAGACGACGCCCCAGAAGTAGTTCCCAAAACGCTCCAAGAAGCCGCCATTGAGGCCGAACTCCTCACGGATCCGCTCCGCGATCACCGGATCGGGTGCGCGTGATCCGGTGATGATGCGCACGGGGTCGCCGGGCGCGATCTGCGTCAGCGCGAAGGTGATGAAGAGGATGACGAACAACGTGGGCGGCACGATCATCATCCGCCGCATGATGAAGAGAAGCAGACCGCCCGACACCCGGGATCCTCTCGCTCAGTGGCTGGCGGAAGGCTTCCCCGCCCGCCCGTTCACGTGGCCCGCCCTACTGCGTTTCAGCCAACCTCACTCGGCAATTGTGATGAAGCGGAGAATCGGTACGACCGACCGCGGCGGCACGTAGCCCTCAACGTAAGGCTTGACCACCTGATTGGTCTGGCTGAAGAAGAGCGGAATCCAGACCGCGTCCTCGTTCACCAGAATGTCCTCCACGCGGCGGTACAGATCGATCCGGGTCTGAACGTCCTGCTCCGTGCGCGCCTGCAGTAGGAGCGCATCCACCTCGTCGCTCGTGTAGTCGGCGTCATTCTGCCGCGAGCCGCTAAAGAACTTGAGGTCCAGGATGTTCTCAGGATCGGGGTAGTCCACGATCCAGCCGATGTTGAAGAGTTGGTAGAGCCCACGGTCCAACTCCTGGAAGAAGTTGGCCGTCTCAACCTGCTGGATCTCCACTGGGATGCCGAGATTTTCCAGCCACATCTGCTGAATCGCCTCGATCACGGGACCGGGGGTGGCGCCGGCGCCGGAGATGGTGAGCCGGATTCCCTCTAGTAGCGGACTGCCCGCGTAGTTGGAGTCCTCGATGAGCTGGACCGCGAGGTCCGGGTCGAAGCTGAGACCGCGGAAGTTCTCGTCGAAGCCGGGCAGCCCCGGCGGGATGATGCCCTCGGCAACGGGCAGCACTTCCTGCAGCACCACCGTGTTGATCGTCTCCTTGTCGATCGCGTGGCCGAAGGCCCGGCGCACGCGCGGGTCATCGAAGGGGGGTTGCTTCGTATTGAACCCGAGGTAGAAGACGCCCAGCTCAGAGCGGCTGACGAATTCCGCGTTCAAGGCGGTGCCGGGGGTTCGCACGGATTCGATGTCATTCACGTTGACATCAGCGATATCGACCTCATCGTTCTCGTACTGGGTCAGGCCGCCGCCCGCGAAGCGGATCTGGACCGAGTCGAGCTTGGCTGGGCCAAGGTGGTAGCGGTCGAAGGGCTCGAGCACGATCTGCTCGCCCAGCCGCCACTCGGCGAGCTTGAAGGGCCCGGTACCGTTGGGGTTGCGCGTCCAGTTGTTGGGGTCGCTCTCGACCTGGTTGCGATCGACGACGAAGGCCGTGGGGTAGGTCAGTTTCGCCAGGAAGTAGGGCTTGGGTCCGTCGACCGTGATTTCGACGGTCCGCTCATCGATTACCTGAATCCCTTCGATCTCATCGATCTGATTCCGGATGTAGTCGCGTGCGCCCACGATGTCGCCGATGTAGTCGATCGCCGTCGGGGAGAGGGTCTCCGGGGCGGCGTGGCGTTCGATGCTCCACTTCACATCGGCCGCGGTGACGCGGCGTCCGTTCTGGAAGAGCGCGTCGCGTCGCAAGACGAAAGTGTAGGTGACGGTGCCGTCCGCGTTATTGCGGACGGTGGGGAGCGTCTCAGCCAGGTCGGGAATGATGTTGAGGTCCGGGTCGAGCGAGACAAGGCCACCGAAGATCTCGACGACGAAGGAGGCACTGGTGACGTCGGTCACAAGCGCCGGGTCCAGCGTGATCGGCTCGCCGCGGGCGATGCGCAGCACGCCGCTCTGGCGAGCGGCCGGGGCCGCGGGGCGTGGCTGGTCAGATTGATCCGCCTGGTCGGCTTCTGCCTGATCGGCCGACTGGCCATCGCCATCGTCGCGGCCGCTATCGCGCTCGCCACGGTCTGAGCCCTCGGCGCTCTGGGACGCGGGCGCGGAGTCGTCTCCACCGCCGCCACACGCGGCGGCCACGAGCCCGGCAACAAGCAGCAAGGCCAACAGCGTGAGCCAGGGGCGGCCCAGCGGCAGTGCGCGGAGCCACCGGCCCCGCCCCATCGTGCGCAGAATCTTGGGCGCTGTCATGCCCGCTTCCTCACTCTCATCCGTCGATCCGCCGAGCCCGCACGAGTGGGGCGCAGCGTAACACTGGCCGTTCGTCGGGCCGTCGTCGGCCAGGGGACAGGATCGGGATAGCTAGCGACCGTCGGTCGGCTCTCCGTCAGACTCGGCTTCCGGCTGGCGAACGAGCTCGATAGCCAACTCCGCCAGCTGCGCCGCCGGGAGCGCGGCCGGTGCCCCTGTGAGCGGATCCGTCGCGGTCTGGGTCTTGGGAAAAGCGATGACCTCCCGGATGTTCGACCGCCCGGCGAGCAGCATCGCGATGCGATCGAGGCCGGGGGCGATTCCGCCGTGCGGTGGGGCGCCGTATTCGAACGCATCCAGCATGTGGCCGAAACGCTCACGCGCCTCGTCGGGACTGATGCCCAGCAGAGCGAAGACCCGTTCCTGTACATCTCGCTGATGTATACGAATGGAACCCGAAGCCAGTTCGTAGCCGTTGGCGATGATGTCGTAGGCCCGCGAGCGCACCGAGCCCGGATCCGTCTCCAACTTGGCCAGGTCCTCATCAAACGGGGCCGTGAAGAGATGGTGCAGGGCGCTCCAATGCTTCTCGTCGGCGTTCCACTCGACGAGCGGAAACTCGGTCACAAAGGCGTAGTTGAGGGTTAGCGGGTCGGCCAGATCGAGCTGGCGGGCAATCTCACGCCTGATCCCGTCCAGCACCGTGTTGACGACAGAATCCCGGTCCGCGGCCAACAAAACGAGGTCGCCCGCACCCGCTTCGCAGCGCCGGCCGATCGCGGTCGCCGTCTCGACGCCGAGATGGCGCAAGACGGGGGAACGGATGTCGTCCTCGCCCGCGACGTCGGGGGTGGCGCTGAACTGGATCGAGACGAGCCCCTTGGCGCCGAGCGTCTTGGCCAGGTTGGTGAAAGCATCAACCTCTTTGCGGGAGAGTTCGGCGCCGCCCGGCATAACCACGGCGCGAACGCGGCCACCCGCGTCGACGGCGCCCTTGAAGACCCCGAAGCCGCTGTCGCGTACGAGATCCGTGCAGTCGCTCAGTTCGACGGCATAGCGCAGGTCGGGCTTGTCGCTGCCGAAGCGCTCCATGGCCTCGTGATAAGTCATGCGCGGCCAAGGGCTAGGCACGGTCATGTCGGGCCGCAGCTCGTGCGTCAGACCTGTGAAAAGCTCTTCGACAAGCCCCAGGATGTCTTCCTCGTCGGCGAACGACCACTCGAGGTCGAGCTGGGTAAACTCCGGTTGCCGGTCGGCGCGCAGATCCTCGTCGCGGAAGCAGCGCGCGATCTGGAAGTAACGCTCCACGCCCGCCACCATCAACAGCTGCTTGAACTGCTGCGGCGCCTGGGGCAACGCGTAGAAGGCGCCGGGATGAAGGCGGCTGGGCACGACGTAGTCGCGCGCGCCCTCTGGCGTCGCGGCGGTCAATTGGGGGGTTTCGATCTCCCAAAAGCCGCGTTCTGTCATGTAGCGCCGGATGTACTGGTTCATCTCATGGCGCAGGCGGAGCGAATGTTGCATCTCCTCGCGGCGCAGATCGACATAGCGGTACTTGAGCCGCACCACGTCGTCGACTTCTTCGTCCTCGTTCACCTGGATCGGAACCGGCTTGGAGGCGTTGAGGATCTCAACGTCGGAGGCCACGACTTCGATCTCGCCCGTTCCCATGTTCGGGTTGATCGTCTCGTCGGAGCGGCGCACCACCTCGCCCCGCACCCGCAGGACG
>CAUYZA010000155.1:0-7230 GCA_963577225.1 Dehalococcoidia bacterium
AGAAGTCGGCGTCGAAGCAGTCCTGCAGCTGATCCGGGCTGAGATTGGAGGTCACCGTGGGGTCGGCAGACAGCAGGTCAAGGAACGCCCGTTCTTCGTTCCAGGCCGTCATCGCATGGGCCTGGACAAGTTTGTAGGCCGCGTCACGCTGCATCCCGCCCTGCTCTACTAGGGCCAGCAGGACTCGTTGCGAGTAGACCAGCCCGTACGACGCGTCCAAGTTGCGAAGCATCCGCTCCGGGAAGACCTCCAGGCCGCCCACAATCCAGGTGAACAGATCCAGCATGTAGTCCAACAGCAGACAAGCGTCCGGCAGGACGATCCGCTCCGTGCTCGTGTGGCTGATGTCGCGCTCGTGCCAGAGGGCGACGTTCTCCAGCGATGTCGTGGCGTACGCCCGCAGCAGGCGCGCCTGGCCGCAGATCCGCTCACACTTCTCGGGGTTGCGCTTGTGCGGCATCGACGACGATCCGGCCTGGCCCGGCATGAAGGGCTCCTCGACTTCGCGCACCTCCGTCCGCTGGAGGTGGCGGATCTCCGTCGCGAATTTCTCCAGCGACGCTCCGATCCCCGCCAGCGTGCTGACGAATTGTGCGTGCCGGTCGCGCTGCACGACTTGATACGAGACCGGCTCGACGCCCAGGCCTAGCTCCGCGCAGACCCGCTCCTCGATCGACGCGGGGACCGTGGCGTGAGTACCGACCGTGCCGCTGATCTTGCCGACGGCAATCTGCGCCTTCGCCTCTGCCAGGCGACGCTGGTTACGGCGCGTCTCGTCCACCCAGCCCGCCACCTTCAGCCCAAACGTCGTTGGTTCCGCGTGCACGCCGTGGGTGCGTCCCACGCAGATGGTGTGTTTGTGTGCCCGCGTAAGATCGACCAGCTTCGACTCCAGCGCCTCCAGGTCCGCTTCCAACAGCGACGCCGCGTCGCGAAGCTGCAGCGCCGACGCGGTGTCCCAGACATCGCTCGTCGTCAAGCCGTGGTGTACCCAGCGACCTTCGTCGCCTAGGTGTTCATTGACCGAGCGCAGGAAGGCGAGCGTGTCGTGGTGGACCTCTTTTTGATAGCGGTCGATGTCCTTGACGACGAAGGCCGCGTTGGCGGCGATCTTGTCCGCGTCGGCCGCCGGTACGACGCCCTCGTCGGCCCAGGCGTTCGTTACCGCGATCTCCACTTGCAGCCAGCGCTCCCACTTGGCCTGGTCGGTCCAGAGCGCAGCCATCTCCGGTCGCGAGTAGCGTGGGATCATGGGATGTACTCGGTTCGCGCGGGCGAGAAGATGTCGATCGCGACGGCGTCTTCCAGCGCGGTTACCTCGTGGGGCAGATCGCCAGGCACGATCCAGGAGTCACCGGGTTCGAGGTCCTTCACCAGCCCCGGCATCACGAAGCGAAGCCGGCCGCTGACCAGGTAGCCCGTCTGCTCGTGTGGGTGCGTGTGCTCCGGCACGACCGCGCCCTTGGCGATCACGATCTCATGGATCGATGTCTGGTCGCCGTGGTTCAAGGTCCGTCGCGAGACGCCCTCGAACATCTCGATCTGTTGCGCGTCATCGTGGGACTGGAGGTTCGCCTCGGCCATCTAGAGCTCCCTCAGTGCGATGTCGGTGCGCAGCATCTTGCCCTCGAATTCAATCCGCGACGCGTTGTCGTAGGCCAGCGTACGCGCTTCGGCCAGGGTCGATCCGCTTGCCACGACCGTCAAGACGCGTCCACCTGCCGTAACGATCGAGCCATCGTCCGCCAGCTTGGTGCCGGCGTGGAAGACCAATACGCCCTGATCGACGTTATCCAGCCCCTGGATCACCTTGCCGGTCGCGTACGAGCCCGGATAGCCGCCGCTGGCCAGGGCCACGCCCACCGTCGGGCGTCCACTCCAATCGATCTCTGTGTCGCTCAGCCGCCCTTCCAGACACGCCTCCATCACGTCGACTAAATCCGATTCCAGCTGCGGGAGGACCACCTGCGCTTCGGGATCGCCGAAGCGGACGTTGAACTCCACCACCGACGATTCACCCTCCTGCACCATCAGTCCGGCGTAGAGCACCCCGCGGAAGGGCGCTCCGTCGGCGGCCATCGTCGCCACGACAGGCGCATGCACGGTGCCGAAGACGGCGGGGGCCTGGTCATTGCTGAGGAATCCCGGCGGGCTGTAGACGCCCATCCCGCCGGTGTTGGGGCCCTCGTCCCCGTCGAACGCGCGCTTGTAGTCGCACGAGAACGGCATCGGCGCGACGACCGAGCCATCCACGAATGCCATTGCGCTCGCTTCCAGCCCCACCAGCCGCTCCTCAATCACGATCGAGGCCGACGCCGCCCCGAACATGCCGCCCAACATCTCGTCCACCGCAGTGTGAGCTGTTCGCGAGTCGCTCGGGACGATGACACCCTTGCCCGCGGCCAGCCCGTCGGCTTTGATCACTGGCGGCGCGCCCCCGAATTCGTTGATGAATGCGTGGGCGGGTTTCGGTTCGTTGAACGTCTGCGCCGTCGCGGTTTGTACCCCCGAGCGGATCATGATTTGCTTCGCGAACCACTTCGACTCTTCCAGCCGCGCGGCCGCCCCGCTCGGACCGAAGGCCGGGAAGCCTGCCGCGGTTAGCGCGTCGACCATGCCCCCAGCCAACGGATCTTCCGGTCCCACTGCCACCAGGCCGATTTTTTCTTGTCGCGCGGCCTCGACGACTCCGTCGATGTCTGTCGCGGCCACGTCCAGATTCGTTCCGAGTGCCGCGGTGCCGGCGTTCCCCGGCGCGCAGAAGACCTGATCGACGCGCGGGCTCTTCGCGATCGCCCACGCCATCGCGTGCTCGCGCCCCCCGCCACCGACGACTAGGATGCGCATCCCGTGTTCTCCCTCAGTTCTGTGCGTCGCGCTATTCCCACTCGATCGTGCCGGGCGGCTTCGAGGTGATGTCGAGCACCACGCGGTTCGCCTCCGGCACCTCGTTGATGATCCGGTTCGACGCCCGTGCCAGGACGTCGTACGGCAGTCGTGCCCAGTCGGCCGTCATCGCGTCCTCGGCGGTCACGGCGCGCAGCGCCACAACGTAGCCGTAGGTGCGTGCGTCGCCTTGCACGCCGACGGAGCGTGTGTCGGTCAGGATCGCGAACGACTGCCAGAGTTCGTGGTAGAGATTCCCGGCCTCGATCTCGTCACGGAAAATCCAGTCGGCGCTGCGCAGGATCTCCAACTTCTCGCGCGTCACCTCGCCGATGATTCGGATCGCCAGACCCGGCCCGGGGAACGGCTGGCGGAAGACCATCTTCTCCGGCAGGCCCAGCTCCAACCCCACCTGTCGCACCTCGTCCTTGAACAGGTAGCGCAGCGGCTCCACCAAGCTGAATTGCATGTGCTCCGGCAGCCCACCCACGTTGTGGTGCGATTTGATCGTCGCGGTCACGCCGTCCTTGCCGCTGCCGGCGCTCTCAACGACGTCGGGGTAAGTGGTCCCTTGCACCAGGAAATCGACTTTGCCCAGCTCGTTCGCCTTTTCCTCGAACACGGCGATGAACGTTTCGCCGATCCGCTTGCGCTTCGTCTCCGGGTCGGTCACGCCCGCCAGCTCTTCCAGGAACGTCGAGATCGCATCGACATGCTGCAGATCGATCGAGAGATGCTCGCGGAACGTCGAGACGACGCGCTCCGGCTCCTCGCGCCGCAAGAGCCCGTTGTCGACGAAGATGCACGTCAACTGATCGCCGACCGCCTCGTGCACGAGCGCCGCCGCCACCGCGCTGTCGACGCCGCCGCTCAGCGCGCAAATCACCCGGCCTGTTCCGATCTGCTCACGAATCCGCCCCACCGACTCCGCCACGAAGTTCGCTGCCGTCCAGTCCCCGCGGCAGCCGCAAACGTCGATCACGAAGTTGCGCAGCAACTGTGCACCGTCGGGCGTGTGCACGACCTCGGGGTGGAATTGGATCCCGTAGATCCCGGCGTCGTTGGCCATCGCCGCGATGGGGATCGTCTCGCTCGATGCGAGAGGCCGGAACCCGGGAGGTAACTCGGACACTCGATCGCCGTGGCTCATCCAGACCGGCATCGCCTCGGGCAGGTCATGCAGCAGCTGCGCTCCCACGTCGTCGCGCGCCTCCGCCCCGCCCGCGCTGTGATGGATCACTGCGTGGCCGAACTCGCGCTGCGCCTCCGCCGTGACCAGGCCGCCCAGGTCCTGCGCGATGCTCTGCATTCCGTAGCAGATGCCAAGGATCGGCAGACCGCTGTCGTACACCCAGGCCGGTGGGCGCGGCGCGTCCTCGTCGCGCACCGACGATGGGCCACCGGAAAAGATCAGCCCCTTGGGGTTCAATGCCTCGACGCGCTCCCGCGACGCCGTGTGCGGCAGCAGCTCGCAGTAGACGTTCAGCTCACGCACTCGACGCGCGATCAGCATCGTCGTTTGGCCCCCGAAGTCGAGGATCACGATCGTTTCGTGCGATTCGGAATCGTCGGGCGGCGTCGTGGATGGTTCAGAGCCCGGGCGGCCGCCCTGCCGCTCCTCCGCGACTTCCAGGTAGCCTGAGACCTCAAGGTCGTCGGTTGTGCGGATGCGGGAGCGAACGGCGGGTTCGTCGGTCAACGCCTGCTCGGCCTTCTAGCGGCGACGTTGGGGCCCTCGTCAGGGACCACGCTGCCTCTTTCAGGGATCTGGTGTATCGCAGGTGTATACTCGCGTCAAGAACAGTTGTCCTAACGTTGTGGCCTACACGATATTCGGCGACCCTCTGTGCAGAGTCCGAGCCTCTGAACGTTCAACCGGCCGGTCGGAGCGCGCCTGATGGATCACCGAGCGGACCTCCTCCCCCTCGCCCAGCAAGGCGCCCAGGCGTTGCGCGACGGGCGGCTGGTCGCCATCCCCACGGACACGCAGTACGCTCTCTCGGTACTTGCCCATCGCGGCGGCGCCGTCATGCATTGTTACGCCCTCAAGGGCCGCCCCGACAGCGAAGCGATGCCGATCTTCCTCCCCTCGATCGACGCGCTGGACACCGTCGCGACCGACTTCGGCGACGGTGTGCGTGAGCTTGCCGCCGCCACCTGGCCCGGCGCTCTGACGCTGATCCTGCCGCGCAACCCGAGCTGGGAATCGCTGGCCGTGCCCAGCAAGACTGTGGCGGTTCGCATCCCCGATCACCCGCTCACGCTGGCGCTGCTCGACGAAATCGCAGAGCCGATCACCGGCAGCTCGGCCAATCGCCACGGCGAACCGGCCGCTCTCAACGCCGAGGAGGTTCGTGCCGCCTTTGGCGACGAGGTCCTCGTCCTACCCGACGCCGGACTGCTGCCCCAGGGCGTGGCCTCGACTATTCTCGACTGCGTCGGCCCTGAACCGCGCGTCGTCCGGGCCGGTGCGCTGTCCGAACTCGACGTCGATCGGTTGCTGGCGGAGTATCTCCTCACAACCGCCGGCTAGCGTCGACGCCCGATGGAGTCGATATCGCGACGCGTTCCAGCGCGGGCAATAAGTAGATGACGAAACGCAGCGTTCGCGACCTCTCCCTGCAAGGCAAGCGCGTGCTGCTGCGCGCCGACTTCAACGTTCCCCTGCGCGCCGGACCCGACGGCGCTGCCGAAGTGGCCGATGACACGCGCATCCGCGGCGCGCTGCCCACCGTGGAGTACTGCATCGACCAGGGAGCCAGCGTCGTCGCCTGCTCCCATCTCGGCCGCCCCAAGGGCGACGTCGACGAGGCGCTCAGCCTCGCCCCCATCGGCAAGCACATGGGTCGCCTGCTGTCCCGCCCAGTACAGACCGCTGCCGACTGCGTTGGGCCCGAAGTCCAGTCGCTCGTCGAGGCGCTCCAACCCGGCCAGGTGCTGCTGCTCGAAAACCTTCGCTTCCACGCCGAGGAAGAAGCCAACGACGCGGGCTTCGCAGCGCAACTCGCCTCGCTGGCCGACGTCTACGTCAACGACGCCTTCGGCGCGGCGCATCGCGCGCATGCATCGACTGAAGGTGTCGCGCACCTTCTCCCGGCTGCCGCTGGGCTTCTCCTCGCTCGCGAACTGGAGGCGCTCGGTTCCGTCTTCGCGGACGATGCCGGAATCCGCGCCGTCGTCAGCGGCGGCGCCAAGGTCAGCACGAAGCTCGCCCTGCTCCGCTCCGTCGTCGAGCATGCGCGCGTCGTCTGCATCGGCGGCGCCATGGCCAACACCTTTCTGCTGGCGGAGGGCGTCGACATCGCCGAGTCGCTGGCCGAGCCGGAAATGGTCGACCAGGCCCGCGAGATCAAGGCGGCCGCGGCCGCGTCGGGCTGCGAATTGCTGCTGCCGCTCGACGCCATCGTCGCTCGTAGCCCCGACGCTCCGGCGCGGGCTCGCCCGATCGACCTAGCCGACGAGCACGTCCCTGCCGGTCACGCCATCCTGGACATCGGTCCGCGCACGATAGAGAACTTCAGCGCCGCGCTGGCACAGGCCGACACGGTCGTCTGGAACGGCCCGCTCGGCCTCTTCGAAAATCCGGCCTTCGCAGGCGGCACGCGTGCACTGGCCCAGGCCATCGCCGAGCTCGATGCCCGTACGATCGTGGCCGGTGGTGAAACCGCGCAAGCTGTAATTGAAGCTGGCGTCGCCGATCGCATAGATCACATCAGCACCGGCGGCGGCGCTGCCCTAGAACTGCTCGAAGGGCGCGAGCTTCCTGGCGTCGCGGCCCTGCCGGAGGCAAATGCGGAGTTCGACTCCTGAGCCATACAGCCTGACTCAGCCAGCCAGAGGGAGACCACCATGGCATCACGCACCCCGATCAGCGCCGGCAACTGGAAGATGAACCTCAGCAACGACGAGGCCGACGCTCTCTGCGCCGGACTGGCCGGGATCGACGAAATCAGCGGCGTCCAGGTCGTGCTCGCCCCCGGCTTCCTCCAGTTGGGCCGCGTCGCGTCTGCGTTCGAAGGCCAGCGCGTCGGAGTGGCGGGCCAGACCATGCACGAGGCTGACAGCGGTGCCTTCACGGGCGAGGTCAGCCCGGTCCAACTGCGCGAGTCGGCCGACTGGGTGATCCTGGGCCACTCTGAGCGCCGCCAATACTTCGCGGAGACCGACGCCGGTCTGCACGACAAGGTTGTCGCTGCCCTGGAGCGCGGCTTGCAGCCGATCTTCTGCGTTGGCGAGCAGGAGGAAGAGCGCGAGCTCAATCGCACGGAGGCGGTCATCAAGCGGCAGATGGACGCTCTGCAAGGCGTCGACATCCCGTTGGGCTTCGTCGTTGCCTATGAACCT
>CAUYZA010000156.1:0-7210 GCA_963577225.1 Dehalococcoidia bacterium
CAGCAACAGGGTGGAGTCGTTGGTCGATGTGTCGCCGTCGATCGTGACCCTGTTCAAGGAGCGGTCGACGGCCCAACGCAAGCACGGCGCAAGGACCTCCGCCGCGATCGGCGCGTCCGTCGTGACGAAGGCCAGCATCGTCGCCATGTTGGGGTGAATCATCCCGGCACCCTTGCAGCAGCCGCCGACGTGGTAGGTGACCCCGCCATTCTCGAAGCTGGCGACTGCCTCTTTGACATGGGTATCGGTCGTCGTGATCGCGATCGCGAAGTCGCCGCCGCCGTCCGCGTTGGGCTCCACGCTGGCGATGCCGTCGCGGATCTGATCCATCGGCAGGCGGTGGCCAATGATGCCCGTGCTGTTGACGAAGACCTCACTCGCCTCCAAGCCGAAACGCTCGGCCGTCAACGTAGCCATGGTCTCGGCATCTGCCAGACCCTGGGCGCCCGTCGCGCAGTTCGCGTTGCCAGCGTTGATTACCGCCGCGCGGATCCGTCCGTCGGCGACTTGGCCCATGGAGAGATGGAGTGGCGCGGCCTTGAATGCGCTGGTCGTGAAGACGGCCGCGGCGGCGGCCGGCTCGTCGGAGACGAGCACGCAGACGTCGGGGTTGCCCGACTCCTTGATCCCGGTTGCCACGCCGCTGGCGCGAAATCCCTTGGCCTGCGTGAGCGCACCGATTGTCTTCGCTTGGGGGTCGACTGTTTGCATGGATCGCTCGCCGTCATTCGTGCCGGCCGCGATGAGAGCGGCCGCCGATATTGATCGGAAGTGGCTAGGGGTAGAGGCCGATGCTGCTCAACCCGGCGCGTTCGTCGAAGCCCTGCGTCAGGTTGAGGCATTGCACCGCGGCCCCCGCCGCGCCTTTGACCAGGTTGTCGATACAGGAGATCACGGAGACTTGCCCCGTCATCGAATCGACGTTGGGATAGACCAGGCAGGCGTTGCTGCCCAAGGTCTGCTTGGTGCTGGGTGGTGTCGCCGTTACGTGGACGAAGGGGTGGTCCGCGTAGAACTCGCGATAGCGCGTGTCGAGTGCCTCGCGCGCGTTGTCCGGCAGCACGCCCTCGCGCAGTGTCGGGTAGCAGGTGGCCAGAATCCCGCGCACCATCGGGATCAGATGTGGCACGAAGGTCACGTCCAGCCCGTCGCCGTTGGCCGAGAGCGCGCCCAGTTCCTGCGACATCTCCGGCTGGTGGCGATGCCCCGACAGACCGTAGGCGCTGACACTCTCATCCACCTCGGAGAAGTGTGAGTTCAGTTTGAGCGCGCGGCCGGCGCCGGAGACGCCCGACTTCGCGTCGACGATGGCGCTTTCCAGCCAGCCGGCTTCCGCCAGAGGAGCCAGCCCCAAGATCGACACGGTTGGGTAGCAGCCGGGCACCGCGACCAGGCGCGACTCGCGGATCGCGTCGCGATGCAGCTCCGGCAGCCCGTAGGTCGCCTGGGGAATCAGTCCCGGGTGCGGGTGCTCGCCGTACCAGCGTTCGTAGCTGTCGGCGTCGTGCAGACGAAAGTCGGCGCTGCAATCGATCACGGGGGTGCCCGCCTCAATGTGCGGCGCCAGCGTTTCCGCGGCGGCGGCATGGGGCAGGGCCGAGATTACGATATCGACCTCGTCGTCGAGCTCGTCCGAGACGGGCAAGTCGATGGCCCAGAGGTGGGGGAACACTTCGGGCAGGCGTTTGCCTGCCTGTGAACGGCCGGTCACCGACGCGATCTGAACTTCGGGGTGCCCCGCCAGCAAACGGACGAGTTCGGCTCCCACATAGCCAGTCACATTGATGATGCCTGCGCGAATCACGGCGTGTTCCTTTCTGTTTCGCTCCTAGGAAGCGTGCATCATACCGCGAGCGCCCGGCCGTTGACGCGGCACAGTGACTCGTACGTGTCTCAGCTCCGCGCATCTGTTTCAGCTCCGCAAGGGGCGGCCGGCGGGTTTCTTGGGGGAGCGCTTGGCCGCCCGCTTCGCCCGCGCCCGCTTGCCCGTCGCCCCATCTGGGCCGCCGCGCTCCGCGAAGAACGCCGACGGACAGGAGTCGGCGAGCACGCAGCGATCGCAGATCGGCAGCGGCGCCTTGCAGACGCGACGTCCGTGCCGGATCACCGCGACGTGATAGTCGTAGTACAGTTCCGAGTCCATCTGACCCTCGAGCAGATCGTGCGCGTTAAAGGAGCTCACCTTCGCGTGCAGCAGCCCCAGCCGCTTCGACACCCGCTCGACGTGCGTATCCACCGGCAGCGCCGGCCGACCGAGCGAAAACAGCATCACGCAAGCCGCGGTTTTGGGGCCCACGCCTGGCAAACTGATTAGCCACTCCTTGGCCTCCGGCATCGGCATCGTGCGCAGGAGGGAGGCGTCCCAGTCGTCGCCCAGGCGCCCGCGCAGTTCCGCCAGCAACGCTTGCATGCGTGGCGCCTTGGTTTTGGCTAGGCCGCCTACCCGAATCGCGTCCTCCACCTCGTTGACGTGCGCCGCGATCACGGCGTCCCAATCGGGGAAGCGCGCCAGGATCTGCTGATACGCCCGGCCCGAATTCGTGTCCGACGTGTTCTGCGAGAGCAGCGTCAGCACCAACTCGCCGACCGGATCTTGATGCGGCCGCCATTCCGGCAGCGGCGCCTCCGCCACCAACCGATCGACGACCTCCGCCGCGCTGATCAATGGCTTGAACTTGCCCGTGCCGATGGTGGGCGGCCGGCGGCGTTTGCTCGCCTTCTGCGTGGCGCCCTCGCCCGCCATGGTCAGAGCACCTTGGTCGATAGCCTGAGCAGTGGCCAGCGGTTCAGCTCGCTGTCGTACGACGCTTCGCCGCGCATCACCCGGAAGAAGGCACGCCAGAAATAGTCGACGCGTTTGCTGACCGCCAGAGCGAGCGTGGGCCAGGTTGTCACACAGCGGTAGTAGAGCCGCGAGATCGCTCGTGCGGCGTCCAGCTCGGGCTGGATCGCCTCGTCGACGGCGCGTTGGTACGCGGCGGCGGCATCGCCCGACGACCCGTCGATGGCTTGCGCCGCGAGCGCGCCCGAGTGGACCGCGTAAGCGATCCCCTCGGCCGTGAACTCGTCCGCCAGCCCCGCGGAATCGCCCAACAGCAACACCGGCCCGCGCGCGATGATCTCGTCGCGGCTGCGTCGAAAGCGGATCGGATGGCCGACCGCCGTCGTCACGGTGGTCCCAGCCAGCCCCAACCGCTCGACGTAGCGTTGGGTGAACAGCTTGATCGAGTTCCCATGCCCCGGCGACAGCACCACACCCACGGACAACCGGCCCTGCTTGGGGAAGACCCAGCCGTAGCCCCAGGGCTGATAGCCCACGTCGATGTTGGCCGCCTCGCTCCAACGCTGAAGCGCCATTTCGGGCGCGGAGATTTCCAGTTCGTAGGCCGCACTGCGCTGAATGCCGCCTCCCAGATCAGCCCAGCGTGCAATCGGCCCCGTTGCGCCGTCCGCCGCCAGCAGATGCGGCGTTTCGTAGCATCCATTTTCGGTCGTCACGCGGGCGGTCGTCGCGTCCAGTTCCAGCCCACGGACGGGGCTGCCCTGCTGAACTTCCGCCCCTGCCTGCGCTGCGCCCTCCAGCAAGCGCTGGTCGAAGCGATCCCGCATCACCGTGTAAGCGAACGGCTGCGGGCAGTCCTTGACGAAGCTGCGCTTGCCGAAGTGCGTCACCTCGATCGAGCGAATCTCGCCTTCGATCAAGTCGTCCAGCGGCAGGTCGATGTGCCGCAGCGTTCGCAGCGGCACACCACCCCCGCAGGCCTTGTAGCGCGGGTGCTGCGCCTTCTCCAGCACCAGCGTGTGTGCCCCGGCCAGTGCGAGTCGGCGCGCCGCAGTACTACCGGCGGGTCCCCCACCGACGACGATCGCATCGAAGCGCTCGACGTTGGGCTGAGTCGTGCTCATGGGCTCAGCGTACCGCGTGCTGCACCATCCGCCTCGCTACAATTCCCCCACTATGGCCCAGCGCTTGCTTGCCCTCATTCCCCACCCGGATGACGAGTCCTACGCCATGGCGGACCTGCTCGCCCGCAGCGCCGAGCGCGGCGTCGAGGTTCACGTCGTCACCGCCACTCGCGGCGAGGGCGGGCGCGACTACACCCATCCTGACGAGGTTTCGGGCAAATCCGCCGTCGCGGCGATCCGCTCCGCGGAACTCGATGCATCGTGCGCCCTGCTCGGTCTTCCGCCCGCGGCCCACTTCGATTGGCCGGACGGCGGCTTGCGCGAGATGCCCAGTGCGCTGGCCATCGCCGACCTCGTCGACCTCTTCCGCGACATCGACCCGGATCTGATCGTCAGCCTCGACCAGGACGGCGTGTACGGCCACGCCGACCATGTCGCGCTGTGGGAGTACACGCGGCTCGCGCTGGCCTCGATCTTGACGAACGCGCCCGACCGCGACCGCCGCTGGCTTGCGGCGGTGTTCCCGCGCGGCCTCTTCTTGCCGCAGTGGCGTCTCATGACCGCCGGGCCCGACGCGGCCAGCGTCGGCGACGACGCGCCCGACTTGGGTGCCGAAGCGGCCGCGGTCGATCTCAGACGCGATGTCGCAGACCCGCGGCGGAAGCGGGAATCCATCGGCGCCCATCGCTCCCAGCTCGCCGACGGCACGCCGCAGTCGCTCTTCCCGCCGGGCGTCGTCGACACAGTGCTGCGCGAGGAGTGCTACCGGCTCGTGTTCGGCCCCGCCCTCGTCGACGCTGACCCGTTCGCGGGGCTCGTTTAGCGCTGAGTACTTGCCCGCAGCCGCCGATCGTGTGACGATTCTCGACGCTATGCTGTATCCAGCATATCGATGAGCGCTGGGGGAACGCACGCGTGAGACCGCGTCTGCCGCACTTGATCCTGACCGCGCCACTTCTCGTGGCGCTGCTCGTGGTCGCCTGTAGCGGCGATGACGCATTGATCCTGGCCACCACGACCAGCACGGAGAACAGCGGCCTGCTGGATGACCTGGTGCCGATCTTCGAAGAGCGCAGCGGGATCAACGTCAAGGTCATCGCTGTCGGCACGGGCGCCGCACTGCGCATGGCCGCGGAGGGCAACGCCGACGCGCTGCTCGTGCACGCGCCTGCGGCGGAGAAGGAGCTCGTCCAATCTGGCGACGTGATCAACCGCCGGCTCGTCGCCTACAACGACTTCGTCCTCGTCGGTCCGCCAGACGATCCGGCCGGCATCCGCGGCGAACGCGACATCGAGACCGCCTTGGCTGGGGTCGCCGCCGCCGAGGCGCGCTTTATCTCGCGCGGCGACGACAGCGGTACCCACAAGAAAGAGCTCGCGCTCTGGGCCGCGGCCGGACTCGACCCGGCCGGGAACTGGTACGAGGAAAGTGGGCAGGGCATGGGCTCATCGCTGACGATCGCCGACCAGAAAGAGGCTTATATCCTGACCGACCGCGGCACCTTCCTCGCCCTCGGCCCCACGCTCGACCTGGAAGTGCTGTCCGAAGGCGACCCGGAGTTGATCAACATCTACAGCGTGATGCAGGTCGAGCCCGGCAAGGGTCAGATCAACGCCGACGCAGCCGCTGCTTGGGTCGCTTTCCTGCTCGAGCCCGAAACGCAAGACTGGATCGAGGCGTTCCGCCGTGAGGAGTTTGGTCGCTCGCTGTTCATCCCCACGCGCGGTCGCAGCGAAGCCGAGACGATCGACGACTTCGCTGCTGGCGCGAGCGAGTAGGAGCGAGCGATGGAGTTTCTCTGGAACGGGCTCAAGGAGGCGTTCAACCTCTGGATCCACGGCGACGCGGAGATCATCGAGATCACGCTGCGCACGCTGGCGATCTCCGCCGTCGCGACCGCGGTTGCGCTCTTCATCGGCGTTCCCACCGGCGCGGTGCTCGCCCTCAAGCAGTTCCGCGGTCGCCGCTTCATCGTCGCGCTGGTGAACACCGGCATGGGGATGCCGCCCGTCGTGGTTGGACTGGTCGTGGCGATCTTCCTCTGGCGCAGCGGACCGCTAGGAGGACTCAACCTCATCTTCACGCCGACCGCGATGGTGATCGCGCAGTTCGTCATCGCCGTGCCGCTCGTCGTCGGCTTTTCGATGGCCTCGATTCAGTCGCTCAACCCGCGCCTACTCGAACAGATCGTGGCGCTGGGTGCGAACCGCCTGCAGCTGCTCTGGCTGCTCGTGCGCGAGGCTCGGTTGGGACTGCTGGCCGCGCTGATGGCGGGCTTCGGCGCCGTCATTTCCGAGGTTGGGGCCAGCATGATGGTGGGCGGCAACATCGCCGGCGAAACCCGCGTGCTGACCACCGCGACCGTGCTGGAGACGAGCCGCGGCAACATCGAGATCGGGATCGCGCTTGGCGTCATGCTGCTTGTGTTGGCTTACGTAGTGAACCTGGTCGTGACCGGTGTCCAGCAACAACGACGCGCCACTTAGCTCGGCTCGCGGTCACGCTGGCCGCCAGCCGCCCAACGACGCCAAGATCCGGCTGCGCGATGTCCGCCTCTCCCGCGGCGGCCGCCAGGTGCTCCACGTCGACGACCTCTCCTTGCGCCGCGGCGAAGTCAGTGTGGTGATCGGGCCCAACGGCTCTGGCAAGAGCACCCTGCTGGCGGCGCTGCAGTTGCTGGTCGCGCCCGACAGCGGGGAGCTCCTGCTCGACGGCCATTCCATGCGCGACGATCCACTCGCTACCCGCCGACGCATGGCCTCCGTCTTCCAGGAGGCGCTGCTGCTCTCGACGGGCGTGCGCAAGAACGTCGAGACCGCGCTGGGTCTGCATAAGGTCCCGCGTGCCGAGCGCCGCGAGCGTGCCGAGCGCTGGCTGGATCGCTTCGGCGTCGCCGGCTTGGCCGAGCGGCACGCGCGCGAGCTCTCCGGCGGCGAGGCGCAGCGGGTCAGCCTCGCTCGCGCCTTCGCGCTCGAGCCCGAAGTGCTCCTGCTCGATGAGCCGTTCTCCGCGCTCGATGCTCCGACCCGCGAAGCCCTGATCGACGACTTTGCCCAGATCCTGGGCGAGACTGAGGTGACCACGGTCCTGATCACGCACGACCGCGACGAGGCGCTACGTCTGGCCGATAGCGTTGTTGTTCTGATCGACGGCGATGTGCGCCAAGTGGGCCCGCCTGCGGAGGTCTTCGGCGCGCCCGCCGACGAGGCCGTGGCCGCCTTCGTTGGCGTCGAGAACGTCTGGTCCGCGACCCTGCTTCGCGCCGACCGGGGCGTGGCTACCTACCGTCTCGACGCCTGCTCG